>JAUWBK010000122.1 GCA_030605045.1 Dehalococcoidia bacterium | reverse complement strand
GAAGCATCATAGTCCATTCTGACTAAATGAGGTTCGCCGATTTCCCAGCCGTCCCGTGCCCGGTGACCGTATTCCCGACACCTGATGCATTTACATTCGAGTGCTTGCTGCTGCATTCGCTGTCTCACCACATCCCTCAGAGAATCCTTACAACCGGCGGTAATAAACTTGGGCGGAATATCACGCAGTACCCTTGAAATTCGGACATACTTGGGCACCAACGACTTAATTTCAACCAGTAGATTAACCATAGTCTCGAAATCGTACGGCTGGTAACGTCCCTCTTGATACCATTTCTCCAGCTCGGTTCCCTCAACCACCATTGTCGGGTACAGCTTCAGACCGTCTGGTTTAAAGTTATCATCAGCAAACAGCTTTCTGGATAACGCTAAGTCCTCCTCAGGGGTTGAGCCAGGCAGTCCCGGCATCCAGTGGTAGTACACCTTAAAGCCATGCTCCCTGAGCAATGCGGTGGCTTTGACCACATCTTCCACCTTGTGTCCTCTTCGCACCAGTCGGTAGATTTCATCATTTAAGGTCTGCACGCCAAGCTCCACCCGGGTGGTGCCGAATTCAAGCATCCGGTCTATTTCCTCTTGCTGACACCAATCAGGTCTGGTCTCAATACATAATCCGGTGCAGCGGTGCTTAGCCGTTTCGTTCCGTCGCTTCGCTTCTTCCAGAGTTGCCGACGCCATACCATTCAAAGCATCATAGCAATCTTTAATAAACTGGTATTGGTAATCCTTGGGGTGGGCCAAAAAGGTGCCGCCCATTACTATCAGCTCAACTTTATCGGTCGGGTGCCCCATCTCGGACAGGATTCTTAGCCTCAGCGCTACCTGCTGCCGGGCATCATAGTGGCATTGTTTTGCCCGCAATACCGCTGGTGACTCCGGGGTATAGCTCTGGGGTGTATTGGAGTAAGTAGGACAATACAAGCATTGCCCCGGGCACTTCATTGGCTGGGTCATTGCCGCTACCGGCGTAACTCCAGATATGGTTCTGGCCAGTTTCTTCACGTTGTTCCTACTATTAAAGAGTTACTTTCAGTTTAGCAGATTTCAGCTTATAGCAACAATTAAAAAATAGGGAAACAATTCGTAGCTAGTTAGCTTTGATTTGTTTTTGGAGTTATGTCAAGTGTACAATTCACTTAGCAAGGTCAGGTTGAGGGGACGAAGTCGCTCTTTAGTGAATTTAGACAAGATTGGCTCAAGGTAGTAAACTAGTAGCACAGGAGATTTCTCGGGAGACATTAACAGCCGAATACAGTGCTATTGATTGACTTCGTGTTTTGGTGCTCTACTTTTTCGTTTTGTTGAATCGAAGTAAAGGGGACTTTTATGGCACGGATATTAATCGCTGAAGACGACCCTCGCAGCCTCAAACTAATTGACTTCAGACTGAAAAGTGTGGGGCACGAGACCATCCTGGCTACAGATGGCGGGAAGGCCCTAGAAATTGCCACCAAGGAGAAGCCAGACCTTGCCCTGCTCGATGTCATGATGCCGGTCATGAATGGATTTCAAGTTCTGCGGAAGCTCAAATCGCAAGAGGAGACGAAGGATATTCCGGTAATAATGCTTACTTCGAAGGCGCAAGAGAAGGACGTCGTGTTTGGACTCGAAGGCGGAGCTACCGACTACGTTACCAAACCCTTTAGCTTTGCCGAACTGAACGCGCGGGTGAACCGGGCTCTTGCCTCTCGCTCCCAAGACTGATTCAAATCTTCCTACGCCTGGTGAGACAATGTTAGAAGCTATCTACATAATCATCGCGCTACAGATACTGATTCTGGTCCTGGTTCCCTACCTTGTCTTGCGCCGCTGGACGGTCAACTGGCTTGAGCGTTACGCCGAAACTCGAAAAAATCGCTTCGAGCCCCACGTTCTCAACCTCCTTAATGACCCTACCGCAACGGAACCATTGGAGCGCGGCCTCCACCCCGGCGATAGAAAGTTTATTCAAGAGTTACTGCTGCAACAGGCAGCCCAATTAAAGGGAGAAGATAGAGGCAATATGACCACTATCTTTGAGAAAATGGGCTACGTGAAAAGCGAGATAGTTGCTTTGCGTTCCAGGAGATGGTGGCGAAGGCTCGAAGCGGCCATCAATCTAGGCATTATGCAGAGTCAATTTTCGGTGGCTGCCCTTGTCGAGGCAGTAAGAGACCCGGTCGAAGATGTGAGACTGGCGGCAGTGAGAGCACTGGGACAATTGAATGAACCAAGGGGACTCCGGTTGCTTCTGGATGCAATGGAAGAGGGAAACCGCTGGACAGGTAGTAGCATCATCGAGGCAATCCTAGGCATGGGACCTGAGATTATCTCTGAAATCGTTCCCAGACTCAAAGCAACTACAAATATTAATGCCCGTCTTTTATATGTGCAACTGTGCGGACTTATCCAAATTGCTGAGGCGCTGGAACCGCTCCTCTGGTTACTGAGAGACCCTGATAAAGAAACTCGAATTTCGGTGGCGAGGGCGCTAGGTCAGATCGGAGACATATCAGCGGTGAAAAGCCTGATTATTTCACTTGACGACGAGAGCTGGGAGGTCAGGGCTCAGGCAGCCAAAGTCCTAGGTGCTCTAGGCGATAAGCAAGCGGCAGGGAAACTCAAGCAGGTTCTCGCGGATGATAACTGGTGGGTCAGGCACAACGCCGCCGATGCTCTGTATCGACTTGGCGAAGAAGGCATCGAGGCGCTGCGTGAGACCTCGAGTTCAGGAGAGGGAGCACCACGTGCCGCAGCAGCCCAAGTACTAGCCGAAAGAGCTTTAGGAGTCTGAAGATTGATACCAGGCGACAGCGTTCTGATTAATATAATTTGGGGCTTCAACCTAGCCATTCTCGGCTACTTCATCGCCATCAATGGCTCATATTTTGGCCTATTGCTCATATCGTATTTTTCCGTTATCAGGTATCGGAGACGCATCCAGCATGAGCAGTGGCGTCGGATAATAGAATCTCCAATGACAGTACCCGTATCCATACTGGCTCCCGCCTACAATGAAGAACTCAGCATAGTCGAGAGTGTCAAATCGCTACTGATGCTGGAATACCCTGAGTTTGAAGTTATCGTGGTCAATGACGGTTCCAAGGACAAAACCCTGGCGAAGCTGAAGGCTGCCTTTAACCTGCATCCGATACCGGCGGATATTGAAGAAAAGGTGCTCTGCCTGCCCTGCCAATTGATAGTGGGCGTTTATCGCTCGCCGGATAATCCCAGCCTGGTGGTTGTGGACAAGGTAAACGGAGGTAAAGCCGATGCCCAGAATGCCGGAATAAATGTTTCGCGATATCCTTTAATATGCGTCATCGATGCTGATTCACTGATAGAGGGCAATGCTCTCTTGCGCGTGACCAAACCTTTCCTGGAGAGGCCAAGAAAGACGGTGGCCGTGGGCGGTATCGTGCGGGTTGCCAATGGCTGCACGATAGAAGCAGGGCGCGTGGTGCGTGTTGGATTATCTCGTGCCTGGCTGCCCTTGATACAAACCGTCGAATATCTGCGAGCTTTTCTCTTCGGGCGGTTGGGCTGGAGTGCACTACACAGCTTGCTTATCATATCAGGAGCTTTCGGTGTTTTCCGAAAGGATGTCGTCATC
>JAUWBK010000114.1 GCA_030605045.1 Dehalococcoidia bacterium | reverse complement strand
GCGCTGGCATCGGCTCACACCTTACCCGACTCTCTGTGCCCCGCTTTGAAGCCTACTAGTCTTGTTCACAGCCTTTGCAATATTTGTGCCAGTTTAACACCGCATTGTTAATTTGTCAAGTAGTCAACCTGTGCGGTTGCTGCTAATGAAAAGGGTATGCTATACTGTTAAGCGGCAAAAAGCAAGTATCTAATTGAAAAGGGGGCAAAAATTTGCCAGATACAACTACCATCAAACAACTTTTAGAAGCTGGGGCTCACTTTGGGCATCAGACCGGGCGCTGGCATCCTCGGATGAAGGATTACATCTTCACCAAGCGCAATGGTATCCATATCATTGACCTGGAGAAGACAGCCGCCATGTTAGACGAGGCCTGCGATTTCGTTCGGCAGGTGGTAGCTGAAGGTGGCACTATCCTTTTTGTCGGTACCAAAAAGCAGGCTCAGGAATCGATAGTTGAAGAGGCGCAGCGTTGCGGTATGTATTACGTTGACCAGCGCTGGTTAGGTGGGATGTTAACTAACTTCACTACTATCCAGGCCCGTATCGACTACCTTGTCCGTTTGGAAGACCAGCAATCCAGAGGAGAGTTTGGGCGCCTGTCGAAAAAGGAAGTCTTGAAAATTGGGGAGGAAATCGAGAAGCTCAATCGGCAGATGGGCGGATTCAAGGAGATGACCAGCCTACCCAGCGCGCTATTTATTGTTGACCTGATAAAAGAAAAAATTGCTCTGGCTGAAGCCAAACGTATGGGAATACCGGTTGTTGCTATCGTCGATACCAATTGCAACCCTGATGATATAGACTATACTATTCCGGCGAATGACGATGCGATTCGAGCCATCAAACTGATATGCAGTAAGATTGCTGACGCAGTCCTTGAAGGTAAAGCCGGCGAAGCCGAAGTTCCGACTGGGGAAGTAGAGGAGGAAGGTTTAGAGGAAGCTGAAGTGATGGAAACGGCGGAAACGGCGGAGCCGTTTATCTTTATCCCGGAAGAGGAATAACGGAGGGAAAACCTTGGAAATATCAATCGAGATGATAAGAGAATTAAGGGGCCAGTGTGGCGCCGGGATTATGGAGTGTCGCAATGCTCTGCTTGAAGTGGACGGAGATATGGAAAAGGCACTCCAGATTCTGAAAGAGAAAGGGCTACTCAAGGCAGAGAAAAAAGCGAAACGAGCTACCGCTCAGGGATTGATTGAAGCTTATATCCATACTGGTGGGCGCATTGGCGCTATGGTTGAGGTGAACTGCGAGACTGACTTTGTCGCTCGCACCGATGAATTTAAGGAGCTGGCGCACAATCTGGCAATGCAAGTGGCGGCATTAGCGCCGCAATTTATCACCAAGGAAGAAATCCCTAAGAGAGCCGATGTAGAACCTCAGGCAGCTTGTCTGCTGCTTCAGCCCTACATTAGGGATCCCGGTAAGATAGTTCGGGATGTTATTGTCGAAACCATTGCTAAGGTAGGCGAAAACATCAAAGTACGCCGATTCGCTCGATTCGAATTAGGTAGTTAGGAATTAAGAGGATGGCTGACACCAAATATAAGCGCGTGCTGCTCAAGCTCAGTGGTGAGGCTTTTGGTGGCGAAAAAGACTTTGGCATTGATGTCTCCACCTTGGCCAAGGTAGCTAAGCAGATTAAGCAGGTGGTGGAAATGGGGGTCGCGGTGGCCATCGTTGTCGGCGGTGGTAACATTTGGCGTGGTGAGAAGGCTGAAGCGAACGGAATGGATAGGGTCACCGCCGACTATGCCGGGATGCTGGCCACCGTGATCAATGCTCTGGCTCTTCAAGATATCCTGGAAAGAGAAGGGGTAAATACGAGAACCCAGTCATCTATTGGCGTTAATCAGGTGGCGGAACCTTATATCAGACGCCGGGCAATTCGTCACTTGGAGAAAGGCAGGGTGGTTATCTTCGCTGGGGGTACCGGTAATCCATACATGACCACTGATACCGCAGCGGCGCTGCGGGCGATAGAGATTGGGGCTGAGGTCCTGCTGATGACCAAAAATAACGTCGATGGTATCTACAGTGCTGACCCGCTCAAAAAGCCTGATGCCAAGAAGTTTGATCACCTGACTCACCTCGAAGCACTAAATATGCGTCTGGAAGTAATGGATGCCACGGCGCTCTCCTTATGTCTCGAAAACAAGCTACCGATAATTGTTTTTGATCTTCAAGCTCCCCGTAGTATCGAGAAGGCAGTAACCGGTGAGCTGATTGGTACTCTAGTCTCGAGTGACAGGTGAAATGGTTAGTGCCGCTTTACAAAATATTGAAGAAAAGATGCGGACTTCCGTCGGAGGTTTGGGGAAGGAATTAGCTATCCTCCGCACCGGACGGGCCACACCCGCCTTAATCGAACACATCAAAGTGGATTATGGCGGTGTTCCCACGCCGCTGAATCAAATTGCTAGCATTTCGGTACCTGATGCTAGACTCCTCGTCATCCAACCTTGGGACAAGAGCAGTATCCATAATATCGAGAAGGCTATCTTGAAGTCAGACCTCGGACTAAATCCGTCTAGTGATGGGAATGTAATTCGGATAAGTGTTCCGCAACTCTCGGAAGAACGGCGACAGGAGCTAATTAGGGTAGTGCGGAAAAGGGTTGAAGAAAGAAAAATAGTGGTACGTAATCTGAGGCATGAAGTCATGAATGAACTAAAAGGTTTGGAGAAAGATAAGGAGATATCCCAGGATGAGCATAAGCGTGCTCTGAATCAACTACAAAAGCTTACTGACGCCTTTATCACCGAAATCGAGCAGATTGGACGAGATAAAGAAGTGGAACTTATGGAGGTTTAGTCCAATTTGTAACCCTCCTTAATATTTGGTGACCAGATGAAAGCTATCGCATCAACCAAGAAACAAATTATTCACCTACCTGTCCACGTTGCCATTGTGCCGGACGGTAATGGTAGATGGGCAGAACAGCACGGATTATCCAGGCTTGCTGGGCACAGAGCCGGGGTAAAAATCATGCGCTCTATGATTGAGTACCTTAATGATTACCAGATAAAATATGTAACCCTTTACGGTTTTTCCACGGAAAACTGGAACCGACCTGAAGATGAAGTTAAGGGTTTATTCCGTGTCTTGGAGGAGAGGATAGGCAAAGACGTACCCAAGCTTCATAAGAAGGGGGTTAAAGTTCGTCACCTCGGTCGCCTTGAAGAGCTCCCAACTTGGCTGCAGAAATCGATAAAGAATGCCGAAGAGTTGACCAAGAATAACACGGGAATGACACTTAGTCTTGCCTTCAATTATGGGGGGCACGTTGAGATTATTGATGCGGTGCGCCGCATTATCGCCGAAGGTATCCCGTCGGAAAAGATAGATGAAAAACTATTTAGTAGTTACCTTTACACGGCTGGTTTACCTGATGTTGACCTCTTAATTCGCACCGGTGATGAACTCCGCCTCAGTAACTTCCTGATATGGCAAACCGCTTACAGTGAATACTACTTTACTCAGTCTCTATGGCCCGACATTACTAAAGAAGACATTGACAAAGCACTGCTTGCCTATAGCCAGAGGGAAAGGCGCTTCGGCGCACTATAATATTAAGCATGCTCAAGAAAAGGTTCATCACAGTACTTTGGAGTATTCCTCTACTTGTCATTACTGTCTGGTTTGATGAGCCATTACCCTGGTTTACCATATTCGTGGCTATCTGGGGACTCTTGGCGGTCTTTGAATTCTACCGGTTGGTGGCTGTCTCCCAGGTGCTGTCACTTACCTGTTTCGGATTGCTCTGGACCCTGTTATTCATCCTGAGCCCGCATTTTGATTATGATTTTGCCATCCCAGTGCTATTGACTTCAGCGATAGTATTATCTTTAGTGTGGCTCGTCCTGCGTCCACAAAAAGAAGGGGCTTTTATTGGTTGGGTGTGGACCATAGCTGGAATTCTTTATGTGGGGTGGCT
>JAUWBK010000039.1 GCA_030605045.1 Dehalococcoidia bacterium | reverse complement strand
CCTTTTCCCCAGAGCAGAAACGGCACCGGGTCATCGGTGTGAGTCTGCACCTCAATTGGGGTGGGGTGGTCGGGCATAATCAACAGCCGAATATCTCCTGACCAGGAGCGAAGTCGGCCGACCACTTCCCTATCTATTTTCTCGATAGCCTCCACTTTAGCGTCAATAGCGCGGTCATGCGCCGCCTCATCGGGCGCCTCAATATGAATCACCACCATATCATGTTCTTCCAGCGCCTTAAGGGCACCGGCAGCCTGAGCGGCATAGTCATTATCCAGATTATCGGTTACCCCGGCGATGTCCAGCACCGCCATTCCCATTATTCGGGCTAAGCCCTTAAGAAGGTCAACCCCGGAGGTCATCGCCGCATTGAGACCATAAATCTGCTGGAAAGCCGGCATATCCGACAACTTACCGCTACCCCAGAAAAGCCAGACCATGGTCGCCGGTATTTCACCGCGAGCCTGTCGTGCTGCGTTCACCGGGTGCTCCCTCAGCACCTCCTCCGAGCGTACCATCAGGTCTCTAAGTAGTTCGCTTCCCGGACCACGGGGAAGAAAGTCCGCAATGGGCTTGTCCGGAATATCATGCGGCGGCGTACAATTGGTCAGGAGGGTGTCTTCATGCCCTTTAAGCTTGCATATGTGCCGGTAGCTGACGCCCGGGTAAAAGTGCACTTTATCACTGCCGAGATTTTCGTTTAAAGCGGCAATAAGGGTTTGAGCCTCATCGGTGCTGATATAACCCGAGCTGTAACTCCACATTTTCCCGTCACGAATCGCTACCAGATTGCAGCGGAAAACGACCTCCCCATCCTCAATAGGGATGCCCATGCTCCTGGCTTCAATAGCCGCCCGACCACGGTAGTAGACCTTGGGGTCATAGCCAAGCACCGACATACAGGCGCAAGCACTGCTCGGTTCCATCCCGGGTGGGACAGTACGGACCAGCCCCACCATACCTCCCTTTGCCATGGTATCCAGATTGGGAGTATGGGCAAGTTCCAGACAGGTCTTGCCGCCTCGCTCCGGTATTGGCCAGCCAGAGGCACCATCAATTATCAAAATGCCGTATTTCATAAGCCTTCACTTAAGTTTACAATAGATGTTAAATCCGTCTATAATAATGCTGACGGGGCGTAGCGCAGCCTGGTTAGCGCGCAGCGTTCGGGACGCTGAGGTCGGAGGTTCAAATCCTCTCGCCCCGATTTTCTATAGCTCTCTGTAGGTATCTTCTGCACGCCTAGCCATGTGCACTACCACAACCAGACGTTCTTTATCATCTATGGAATATATTACTCGGTAAGACCTAATTCTGGCTCGCCACAAGCCACTTTCAGTCAGCTTTTCTGCCCTTGGGGGTCTTGGCTGTTGCGCTAAAGAAGAGATGACTCTTGCAACAGCTTGGTAATCGCGTCCGACAAGCCTGTCTAACTGTTTCTGGGCAGCTCGTCGTAGGTTAATCTGGTAACGCACGCTGGGGCTCCCGCTCTGCCCTCTGGTGTTGATACTGCTCCCAAGTAATGGTTCCTTCCTCATCCACCAGAGCTTTCAACCCCTCCCGAATATCTTCCTCGTCCTCTTTTAACATATCACGCAAGTTTTCTATCCTATCCACCATGAATGCAGAAATTCTTGGTTTTAAGAAAGCTCCAACCATCGTACTTATCCTCCACTGTTCTCAAAACAGCGATGTCACCAGTATTATAACATAAAGGAAATATAAGCGTTAGAGCAGAAATTTCGGGGATTTACCCCTCCACCCCCTTCTTCGCTTCCTCCCACAGGGCGTTTTGCTCATCAAAGGATAATTCATCGAAGTTTACCCCGCGCTGGTGGCAGACTTTTTCCATATAAGAGAAGCGACGGTAAAACCGTTTGTTAGCTTCCCGCAGCGCCGACTCTGAGTCCACCCCCAGCCGGCGAGCGATATTAACCAGGGTAAAGAGCAAATCGCCAAACTCCCGTGCCCTTTTCTCCTGACTATCAACTTGCTTGAATTCACGGACTTCCTCCACCAGCTTATCGATAACGCCACCAATATCCTCCCAGTCAAAACCAACTCGCGCCACCCGACTTTGAATATCCTGACTATAACTTAAGGCCGGCAACTGCTTGGGCACATTCGCCAGCATCGATGTGTCGCTTCCCCTCTCCTTTTTCTTGAGCGCCTCCCAGTTAATGAGCACCTCATCGGCATCTTTCACTTTGAGCGAGCCAAAGACATGGGGATGACGTTGGATGAGCTTGGTATTGATGCTGCGGATAACATCGCCGATTTCAAATTCCCCCGCTTCAGCGGCAATCTGAGCGTGGAGAACGACCTGCATTAGAAGGTCACCTAATTCCTCACCAAGCCTCTTGACATCCCCTTCATCCAGAGCCTCCAGTACTTCGTAGCACTCCTCAAGCAGGTCTTCTCGGAGCGAGGCATGGGTCTGCTCTCTGTCCCAGGGACAACCACCGGGGCCTCGTAGTCTGGCGATAATCTCGACTAAAGTATCAAACTGGCTGAAATTCTCCGGTAAAGACAATAATACCTCCTTAACAGTTCGTTCTGCCTCAACTCGATGGGAGTACCGCCCCAATGAACTGCCTCTGCCCGCGCACAAACTCGGCGGCGGACATGGCTTGCTTCCCCTCAAGTTGCACCTTTAACACACTTAAAATTCCGTCCCCGGTATTGACGCCGAAGCCAGCCCTTTCCCTGTTCAGCGCCACCACCTGCCCTACCGCCAAGGAGCCCCCCTCAGGCAATGGCACCGCCTCAATAATCTCAAGCCGCTTCCCTCCCCATCTGGTGTAACTTCCTGGCCAGGGCTGGAAGGCACGCACCCGCCGCCATATCTCCACCGCCGACAAGTGCCAGTTAATCTCACCCTCCTCCTTGGTGATCGGGGCAGAGTAAGTAGCCTCAGCCTCATTCTGAGGTTGGGGAGTAATTTCACCCCCTGCCCAGCGCCGCAAAACTTCCGGGAGCAACTGAGCCGCGATTTTGGACAGTTTAGCGGTAAGCGAGCCGGTGGTATCCTGCGGAGAAATGGAAACCTGCTCCTGGGCTAGGATAGGCCCGGTATCCAGGCCACTATCCATCAGCATAAGACTAACCCCGGTCAACTCATCGCCTGCCAGAATCACTGCCGCCACCGGTGAGGCACCCCTAAATCGCGGTAGCAGTGAGGGATGAACATTAATACACCCATACCTGGGGATATCCAAAACTGACTGGGGTAGAATTTGACCAAAAGCCGCCACCACGATAACATCAGGGTGAAAGCCGGCCAACTCTGCCACCACCTCTGCCTCCTTTAAACTAGTTGGCTGCACCACCGGTAACTTCCGGATTAACGCCGCCTTTTTCATCGGCTGAGGAACGAGGGAGCGGCCCCTTCCGGCTGGTTTATCTGGCTGAGTGTAAACAGCAACCACCTGAAATTGATTAAGCATAAGGTGCTCAAGAGGGGTAACGGCAAATTCAGGGGTGCCCATGAAAAGAATGCGCATTTAAATCTCCTGATACTAGTACTAAATTCTAACACCAAAAATATTTTGCCACAACCAGTCATTTCAAATCTATTAGCGCAAAATTAAGCAAAAATTAAAGCCTGATAAACTTGGTAAGGGAAAAAGGGGATTAAAAATGCCCAGCGATTACCACTAAAAACCTTGCCAGCAGAAAAAAACAGTATTATTCTAGTGGTATCAGAATTTAACTTTCTCTCTTTAAATTCCTGTTAAATTCGCTGACTTTCCCCAGCGACAAAGCATGGAAACGTGTTTTAAATGAGGGGGACAATTGTCCAAATTTAGGGACAAAAGTCATTAAACTAGGTCAAACGGTAGTAAATATAGACTAAACCGGCAGTAGTAAGAAAGGACTAAATGGAAACCAGGTCAGCACGAGAAATCTGGGGCGCTGCTTTAGGGGAACTACAAATCCAAGTTAGCAAGCCGAATTACCGGACCTGGCTGGAGAAAACGGTAGGCTGGAATTACCGAGATAACCGGTTTGTGGTCAGTGTACCCAATACCTTTGTTGCTGAATATTTAGACAAGAACCAGCGTTCTTTAATTGAAAAAACGCTTATCAATCTCACCTCCTCCCACAACATCCAAGTCACTTTTCAAGTAGATGGCAGGTATAAGAATTTAGCGGACGCGCGCGGTGGTGAATGGAAAATCGGTGCCTCTGGATTCAAGTCAAGCTATGTCTTTGATTCCTTCATTGTCGGTAACTGTAATCGCTTAGCTTATGCCGCTGCCCAAGGGATCGTCCAGAACCCAGGGTATAGTTATAATCCGCTTTATATCTACGGGGGAGTGGGGTTGGGTAAGACCCATCTCTTACACGCGATCGGGCATTTGGCTCAAGCCAGGCATATTCAGGTGATTTATGTTAGTGCGGAACAGTTCACCAATGAGTTCGTCAAGGCGATCCGGGAGAGAACAACTGATGAATTCCACAATAAATATCGGAATATTGGTATGTTGTTGATTGACGATATCCACTTTATCAGTGGCAAAAAACAGACTGTGGAAAGCTTTTTCCATACTTTTAATGCCCTCCATAATGCTAATCACCAGATTGTTATCACCAGTGACCAACCACCTAAGTCAATTCCTTTGTTAGACAAACGACTGCGCTCGCGTTTTGAATGGGGTTTAATCGTTAAACTTCAACCGCCCGATTTCGAAACACGACTGGCTATTTTGCAGTCTAAAGCAAAACAAAGAGAAGTAAATCTTGCTATAGATGTACTGGGGTTCATCGCCCAACAGATTCAGCAAAACGTCAGGGAGCTGGAAGGCGCATTGAACCGAGTGGTTGCTTACGCCAAGCTGTTTAATGCTTCACCTACCATTGAGTTAGCGGCTCAAGCACTTGAGGACATAAACAGTAAAGAACCTGGCCACACTTCTACTACCTCCAGTCTAGTGATCGAAGCAGTAGCTGACAGCTTCCAGCTGGATGCCATAGACCTGAAAGGCAGCAAGAGAGATAAGGAAACCACTTTGGCACGACGAGCGGCAATGTATCTTCTCCGACAGGAAACCAATTGCTCGCTAGCTCAAATCGGTCAAAAACTTGGGGGAAGGGATCCCTCAGCAGTGACAAATGCGTGTAAAAGAATCGTCAGTGATATCAATCACAACCCTCAATTAAGGCATAAAATACTGGATATTCAAAAAATAATCAATCCCCAGTCTAAGCACTGGAGACACTGAGACACCTATCTCTAACCACAAAGTACCCCCTAAATGTATTTCTTTGCGAATTTTTTGCGGGTGCTTTAAGCTCTTTTTGTGGAAAGGTGATAAAGTTTTTATCCTTGATTAGTTAGAGCATGAACTTAAGTCCGCCAATTTTAAAAATTAACCAAAAGACCTGTTATTATAAATATTAATTAACTAATACTTAAATCATAAGTATAATATATATAATTAGAATTAGGACAAGATTTTGTGAGTAGGGAAATGATTGACCGAGTAGAAATAGTGGTAAAGGCAGGTGGTGGGGGAGATGGCACTATAAGTTTCCGTCGGGAAAAGTTTGTTCCCTATGGTGGCCCTGATGGGGGCGACGGAGGTAAAGGAGGTAATGTGGTTATTAAGGCTGATCCGGCGGTCACTAGTCTGTGGGAATTCAGGCAAAAAAGGTTTTACCATGCTGAGGATGGCAAGAATGGGAGTGGCCAGAAAAAACACGGTAAGAGTGGGGAAGACATGATATTGACGGTGCCAGAAGGTACTCTGGTATCACATAAGATAGCAATAACTGACGATGCTCTGCTCGCTGATCTAGAGTTGCCAGGCCAGCAGGTGATTGCCGCTAAAGGTGGCAGGGGAGGTTTGGGTAATGCTCATTTTAGTTCGTCGACGAATCAAGCCCCACGGATTGCGCAGAGAGGGGAGGCTGGGGAAGAAAGCTCCCTGATACTGGAATTAAGGCTAATTGCTGATGTTGGTATTATTGGCTATCCCAATGTTGGTAAGTCAACTTTGCTGGCGGCAGCTTCCGCAGCTAAACCTAAAATAGCTAGTTATCCATTCACCACGCGCGAGCCTGCCTTGGGTGTGGTTGAAATTGGTCCGCAGAGTTTTATCTTGGCGGAGATACCGGGACTGATCGAAGATGCTCATCTTGGCCGTGGACTGGGGCACGATTTTCTGCGCCACAGTCTGCGTACCAAGATGCTGATTCACTTGATTGACGGTGGCAGTGAATTGCCAGTTGAAGATATGATACGGGTGAATTCTGAACTTAGTTTATTTGATTTCGCTTTGGCCCAAAAACCGCAACTGGTGGCGGTAAATAAGATTGATTTGCCTCAGGTGCAGGCCCGGTTGAACGAGATAAGGGAAGCTTTTAGCAATGCTGGAATTAGTGTCCTCTTCGTTTCGGCAGCGACTGGGAAAGGTGTTGCCAAGCTGATGGCGGAAACACTGAAAATGCTAAACCAGATTAGAGCCGAGAAAGAAGCGGGCAAGCCAGTACCTAGGAAAGTATTTCGCCCCCAGCCTAAGGTTAGCCGTGCCAGTGTGCATAAGGAAGGGGACACCTTTGTCGTCTCGGTACCGGAACTAGAGCGCCTTGTGGTAAGAGAAGGGGTGACCAGCCCTGAGCTACGTGGGCAGCTTAAGCGGCAACTCGCCAGACTGGGGGTCACCAGGACTCTGCTGAAGGCGGGAATTAAAGCGGGTGACAAAATTCGCTGCGGGACTTTAAAATGGGAGTGGTAATCGAATGAATATCGGTGTTTTGGGAGGCACTTTTGACCCGGTCCATAACGGACACCTTATCGTAGCTGAGGAGGCAAAAAATCGGCTCAATCTCACTGAGGTTATTTTCGTGCCCGCCGGCCAGCCGTGGCTAAAGGTAGATAGAATTATAACACCAGCGGAGCACCGTCTCCAGATGCTGCGCCTGGCCCTGGCCGATAAGCCTTATTTCAAACTTTCAGCGATGGAGATAGAAAGAGCTGGTCCTTCTTATACCGTCGACACGATTACCGAATTGCAGGGTCAACTTGATGCTGAAGATGAGTTATTTTTCATTTTGGGGCAGGATAATCTAGTCCAGCTCCCCCAGTGGCGGGAGCCATCCCGGCTCATTCAGTTGTGTTATCTGGTGGCGGTGCCCCGACCAGGTTCTCCGCGCCCAAAACTGAAAGAACTGGAAGCCAGTATCCCCGGCATATCGCAGCGGGTAATGCTGATGGATAAACCACATGTAGACATCAGTGCCGAAGCAATCAGAGACCGGGTGGTACGAGGTTTATCCGTTCGCCACCTTGTCCCCGAGCCGGTAAACCGATATATCAAAGAGCACAAGCTGTATCTTACCTAGCGGTTGGACAACCCCCCAACTTTTCTCTAGAATGAAACCGTTCAAATATTGTTCAGTTCCGTAAAAAACAAAGGAGTTGTTTGATGTTTGATTTATCTCTGTTGTCAAAGGCAATTGACGTGGGTGACCGTGAGAAGACAATCCAGTTAACGAATGAGGCGCTCAGTGCCGGCACAAACCCGCAGGATATCATTGTCCACGGCTTACAAGCCGGTATGGCGGTGGTCGGTGAGAAATTCTCCAACGGCGAGTATTTCCTGCCCGATATGCTCATGGCAGCCCGGGCGATGAAAGCTGCCCTTGAGATACTGAAACCTTTACTCAAGGAAACAGGGATACCAACTATCGGGAAAGTGGTGATTGGCACCGTTGAGGGAGACATGCACGATATTGGCAAAAATGTGGTGGCTACTCTTCTCAGCGGTAATGGCTTTGAGGTCTTTGACCTTGGGCTCAACGTGCCTGCTAAAAAATTCATTGACGAGGTGAGTGAGAAAAAGCCACATATTCTGGGAATGTCGGCGCTGCTGACGACGACGATGCCGGTTATGGGCAAGGTCATCAAAGCATTGGAAGAAGCTGGTCTGCGTTCCAGTGTCAAGGTGATTGTCGGTGGAGCGCCAGTAACTCAGGATTACGCCAATTATATTGGCGCCGATGCCTATGCTCATGACGGCGGCAAAGCGGTCCCGGTGTGTAAGCAGTTGCTGGATAAGTGATATCTGTACATTGGTAGTAGGTTAGAAGGAAGAGACGTAACCCGAATGGAAATGACGCAGAAACAGCGGATTTTGGCGGCCGCCAGAGGGGAACACTTGGACAAGCTCCCCTTCGGGGCGCGTATCGATGTTTGGTACAACTACCACTCCGCCCATAATACCCTTCCGGAAAAGTATCAGGGCTGGAGTCAGACCGATATTCTCCGTGACTTGGGCGCCGGCGCTCAGTATCGCTTCTTTTCCGTGGTCAGGGAAGAGTATCAGGATATGGAAGTGGTGGAAAAGCGCGCTCCGCCATATATAGACACGGAGTATCGAACGCCCCTCGGTACAGTCTCGAAAAAAGAGATATTTGATAGTTCCGAAGGTCCCTGGATTAAATACGAGATGGAGAAGCTCTTTCAGAGTGAGAAGGACTACCCGGTAATTAAGTATGTCATGGAGCAGACCATCCCCGTGGACAACTTTGAGGCCTTCCACAGGGTACGCGATGAGGTCGGTGAGGATGGTATGGTGATGACCGCCGCCGGCGGGCT
>JAUWBK010000124.1 GCA_030605045.1 Dehalococcoidia bacterium | reverse complement strand
ATAGCTCCAGGAATGGGTCCTATCAATGAACCTGACGCCGTCTAAGTCCATATATTCAACGAAGTCATCCTCAGAAGCACCGGGTAGTATCCCGTCTATCACCCTTTTGGCTACTCTTTCGAAATGTGGCACCATATCTGGCTCCTGCAGTTTTAGTGCTGTGAGCACCCGTTCCAGACCGTTAAGTTTCCGCATTGTTATCGCCTCCTAAGATTTGCCGACGAGAGCTGCGGCTGCCTTCGCCGCGGTGGGTCCGTCTTTAGCGTGAGCGTCAGCGCCAATCTTCTCTGCCCACTCAGCTGTCGTCGGCGCACCACCGACCATTACCTTGACCTTATTTCTCAGCCCGGCCGCCTTTAACAACTCAATTGTCCTGGCGGCGCTGGGCATGGTCATCGTTAGTAGCGATGACATCCCGAGAATCTGGAAGTTCCCTTTGTCTATAGCGGCACAAAATTCCTCTGGGGATACATCGACACCCAAATCGGTTACTTCCCAGCCATTTCCCCTCAGCATCATAATGACAATATTTTTCCCTAGGTCATGTACATCACCTTGCACCGTTCCAATCAAATATTTGCCCATATGAGATGCGTCTTCTTTACCCAATAGCGGCTCCAAGAGCTCCAACGCCTGTGCTACCGCATCTCCCGAGACGATTAATTCGGGTAGAAAATACTCGCCCTTTTCAAATAGGTCACCAACCTCCCGGAGACCTGGAATAAGACCTTTATGCAAAATTTCACTGGCGAGAATATTGGCGTCTAGAGCCTTCTTCGTCAGTTCAAAAGCCACGTCGGAATCTCCGTTTATTATCGCCTTACTTAGTTCATCAAGATTGACCATATTATCTCCTCACTCAAATGAGTTGCTTCACTGGCCAAGCTACAGACCAGACGGTAGCTTGATGCTAAACCTCTCGGCGACGTCACGTAGATTCCGAATGGTGCCTTCGGGAAGAGGAATTCCATTCCGGGAGCGGTCAGCAAAGGTTCTTTCCTCAGGTTCACCGGGCACGAATATCTCACTGAACCCTTCCGCCTTGGGCAGCGCTTTAATGCCATCAATCAGGTTATCGATGTGCTCTTTATAAGCCTCGACATCAGTGAACGTGCCAATGTCGATAGCGATGACAACACTGTTCTGGATAGGACGGGCAACGTGGTCTGGATGGCTCCCCTTGACTTCTGGTTTCTTGGCCTGCGGTGGAGGCTCTGTTCCCTTGCCCAGCAGTACCGGCTCAAGCAGCGGGTTACCTATCATGACGCTACCCAAACACTCAAACATTATGGCCAGCCCGGAGCCCTTGGCGCCACTCGTCGGCAGAAAGATAGCCGCCTGAGAGGGGTCAGTGGTGAGGTTACCGTCCTTATCCAGAGCCCAACCCTCCGGTATGGGAACACCTCTGTCAACCGCGAGCCAGATTTTACCGCGCGCCACCACACTGGTGGCCATGTCTAAAAACATTACACGGTGGCGTTTCGCCGGTACGGCGATGGTTATCGGGTTGTTACCTGTTCCCGCCGCCCTAGCACCATAAGGAGCCATGTTCGGCGGGCTGCACACGAAAACGATTCCCGCCATATCCTGCTTCGCCGCCATCTGTGAATAATAACCCATGGCGCCCTGGTGGGAGTGATTACAGATAAACCCCCAGCCGATGCCCACTTGTCTCGCCTTTTCCATTACTCGGTTCATAGCGAAGACAGTGACCACCGGACCGAAGGCCTGGTCTGCCTCAATTACCAGGGTCACCGGTGTCTCCTTGGCCACCTTAATGTTGGGCTTCGGATTCATTATGCCCCGGTCTACATTTCCCAAGTACCACGGAATGCGCAGTACTCCGTGGGAGTCCACCCCCCGCAGGTTAGCCCATATCAGCACCGCCGCCTCCGTTTCCGCGTCTTCGGGTGACATGCCCACCCGCACAAATACCTCTTTGGTGAACTCGTGCAAAGCTTCCCCAGATACTCTAACTTCACTCTGTGCCATCATTATCCTCCTTATGACTATCCTTTGTGCTCCTGTATTATATTGCCGCCATCAATCACGATCTCGACCCCAGTGATGTATTTCGAGCTATCCGAAGCCAAGAACACGGTAAGATCAGCCATCTCTTCTATTGTGCCCAGCCTTCCCAACGGTATCTCCTTCCCGAGCTCCCTAATATAATCATCCTCTGAATCCCAGCCCCTCGACTTAGCCACACTTCGCATCATCGGCGTGTCAAAAGAACCAGGACAGATAGCGTTTACATTTATACCATGCTCGGCCATCTCAAGCGCCAGCGACCTGGTAAATCCAGATACAGCACCTTTTGAAGCCGAATAAACCGTCATCCCCTTACTCGAAGTCATCGGCCCGGTAACCGATGATACATTAATAATCTTCCCGTACTTATGCTTTATCATACTTGGTAGCACCGCCTTGGTGCAGTTCCATACCCCTTTTAGGTTAACGTCAATGACACTATCCCGAACTTCATCGGGCATCTCAACAAATGGCATTGACGGTGCTATTCCGGCATTATTGACCAGTATGTCCACTCTGCCAAACAGTTTTAATACTTCCTCGACTGTCTGATTCACCTGGCCGACATCAGCGACATCAACTTTAAATGCCACCGCTTTTTGGCCTAAATCCTTGATATCCTTTTCGTGCTGCTGAAGACGCTGAATATCACGGCTAAAGAGAGCCACTGTGGCACCCTCTCGGGCAAATGCCTTGGCAATACCTTCACCCAGACCTCGCGATGCTCCGGTGACAATCGCCACTCTATCTTTCAATATTTGCCTCTCCATTACTACTCTTGCGCCTCCTTTTGGATTTAATGCCGATGGTATGCTCACTTAGTTTCTTAGCTTTGATTATAGTCCAAAATACTGATTCAGAGGAACAATTAGCAAGTGCATCCACTTTGGCAATCGGCTAGCAATGATGAAGTCGATATTCCTCTTTAGACGAAAGTCAGCACCGGCTTGACATTTTCCACTAGAATGGTATGTATCGCTTCATCAGGGATGCCGTGGTCCCGCATCCGAGGCAACACATTGTTCAGAATGTGGGCATACCTGCATTATATCAAATATGCCAACGGTTGGAAATATGTGTTTCGTTTCCTGAAATCTTGACATTTAGTCAGCGGTTGCTTAACATAGCCATAATAATCGACTAAAAACAAGGAGGTATAGAATGCCATTATCGGAAAAGCAGCTAGCTGAGTTATCCCAGGAAGTGCTGGAGGCGGAAAAGAGTGTCAAGGCAATAACTAACTTTACGGACAGGTTCCCGGAGATAACCATACCCGAAGCCTACGCCATCCAGATACGGTCGTTACAGACCAGAGTTAAAAATGGTGAAGTGATTGTCGGTAGAAAGATCGGGCTTTGTGCCAAAGTCAATAAGGAGAATTTTGGTATTAATGAGCCAATCTAAGGGCACCATTTCGATTCGATGGTGATTCCAGAAGGCGAGCCGATACCGATAAGCCGCTTGCTACGCCCGGTTATTGAGGGAGAAATCTGTTTTGTCTTGAAGGATAACTTAAAGGGCCCCGGGGTAACTCCAGCCAAAGTTCTGGCGGCC
>JAUWBK010000042.1 GCA_030605045.1 Dehalococcoidia bacterium | reverse complement strand
GGCATCAACATAGCGACTCAGCACCCGGGCGACATCGGAAATTGACTCCCGCTGCCCCAAGCCAACCTCAGCCGGAGACAGGTAAATAGTATGACCGCCTAACTGCCGCATCGCTACCTCAAAGCTCACCCGAGTCCTGAGCGAAGGCTTCTCAAACATCAGAGCTAATACTTTTTCGCTAATTAAAGAAGCCCGCCCTCCAGCTTTCATATCGATGGCGTTTGATATGAGCAACTGAATATCCTCACTGCTGAGGTCAGCTACGGAAAGTAAGTCTTTACTCTTCAAATCAACCTCCGGTTATGCCTTACAGTATATCACGGAAAAACAATTATTCAAAAGGTGTTTTAATTAAGATTATCGGGGTGTTTGAGAAGGACATAAGCCGATCTTCCATAATAAATCTCCCTTTTCCTTGCCAAGGAAGAAGGGAACCCTTTTTAGAGGGAATGCGCAGTCATAATCAGGAGAGGCTTATGCGGATTAAGAACAAACCGAGTTACTTATATTCTATGTCTGAAATGGCATCCTGTAGCTTTCTAAAGGACTCAAGTAGCTCGGGTATATTTTTGCTTAGGATTGCACTGGCTAGAGCGGGATTGATTAAGGCTCTTCTGATATCTTCGAGGTCGTGGAGTATTTCCTCAATTAGCGGTGAAATCCTTGTGCCTTTAATATTCTTGGCTGTCTTGATTATGTCACGAGTCCTGTAGGTGATAGTGGTAAGATCAAACTTCGCTTCACCTATATTCTCAAATATGGAGTCAAAGTTAGTACTTCCTTCCTGTAAGTTATATCTTGAGAAAAAATCTTGCATGGTGGCTGACCAGTCCCTGACATCACGCAGTGCCCGGTTATGCCGCCTGTTTATTCCAGTCAATGAATTAAGCGTGTCCAAAAAAACTATTAATTTGCCCACACTCGCATTATAACAACCTATAATTGGGTATACAATAGGTACTCATTTTGAAGGTACGGAGCAAAAGAAGTTTTTGGAATTGGCAATAAAATGAATGCGAAAAGGAGAACACTTACCGTCATTTCCTATGTCGGGACTTTGTGTGGTTCTTACATCCTACCCCGAGGATGCTTGACACGAAGTGAGAAACTTATTTAAGATGCAGTACATTAGGAGGTAAGCTATGATGACTACCACCGAAAAGTTCACCGTATCTGGAAGTCAGCTAGTGGAGAAAGTGAAACAACTCATTCACGAAGGAAACATCAGGAAGGTGCGCCTGCTGCACGAAGACCGAACCATAATCGAGATTCCACTGTCAATAGGCGCCCCAGCCGCAGCACTAGGCATTCTGGCGGCTCCCGTTCTGGCGGCCATTGGCGCTTTTGCCGCGCTGGTAACGGAATGCACCATTGAGGTTGAGAAGGTAGAAAAAGCGTAAGTGAAAGGAAGCTATGTCATCCTCATCAGGCTACCCAAGGCAGAAACGATTACCATCGGCAGCTTGTCAGATGTTTACTTCCCTCGTGGCTACTACGCCTATGTTGGTTCAGCCCTGGGCGGGGTTAAATCCAGATTAAGCCGCCACCTAAAGCAAAGTAAGAAACTGCACTGGCATATTGATTACCTGCTACAGAAGGCATCTATCACTGATATCATTATCGGCGAGAGTGAAGGCAGGGTTGAGTGCACCATGGCTCAGGCACTTAGCGCTCAATTTAATTCCATCCCCGGCTTTGGCTCCAGCGACTGCCACTGCCCCAGCCACCTCTTTTATGCTGCTGAGGGGAGTCAAATGAAATCAGCTATAATGATGGCACTTGAATCAATAGCGGTACCGCAAAAATCAGTGGGGTTAAAGAGTCACTAAAAATGACAGAAATTATTATAGTAAGACACGGGGAAACAGAGTGGAATGTGGGAGAGATATTCAGGGGTAGAATTGATATTGAGTTGAATGAAACGGGAATAAAACAGGCGGAACTGCTGGCTAAATATCTAAGTAAACAAACGATAGACGCCATTTACTCCAGCCCGCTAAAACGAGCCTTAAGAACTGCTGAAATTATTGCCGGCTATCATAAACTTGATGTCGATATTGTCTCTGGCCTTATCGATTTTAATTACGGTCAATGGCAGGGGCTGTCTCACCAAGAGGTAAAAGATAAATACAAGGAGCTTTACACAGCCTGGATTAACCGCCCTGACCAGGTAAAAATGCCCGCCGGGGAAAACCTAGACGATGTCAAAAAAAGAGCTATGGATGTGGTGACTGACATCATCAGCAGATATAAGGGAACTGTGGTCTTAGTCTCGCACCGTGTGGTGAATAAGGTTTTAATTTGCGCTTTACTAGGGCTGGATAATTCCCGTTTCTGGAACATAAAGCAAGATACCGGCGGAATTACCACTTTCACTTATGAGAACGAACAATTCATCCTTACCAAACATAATGATACTTCTTACCTAGAACCAATCGGCAAGACTCCACTAAGCGACTTTTAATACCAGCCCTCTTTACATAGTTCGAGAAGATAGTTACAATGCAAGTAGTATAATTTGCAGAAATGGAGGTAGTGACCAGTGAGTATTGAATGGTTCCGTGACTTAGCCATAGTTATTCTCGGTCTTGGAGTTACCATAGTTGCCATCTTCATCGGAGTGCTGGCTTTTATGCTTTATCGTAAGCTCAGACCGATATTGGACTCAGTAAAAACCACCACCAAAACGGTCGAGAACATTTCCTCTACCGTGGCAGAGGAAGTGTCCCGTCCCTTAGCTCAGTTAGCCGCCTTTGTTCAAGGCATACGCCAGGCAATTAGCCTGTTCAGCGGATTTTCGAGAAGAAAGGAGGGAGGGAAAAATGGCTGAAAGAGATAGTGGTGCCAGTTTCGCTATTGGATTCATCATTGGTGCAGTCGTGGGCACAGCTATTGGCTTTCTCTACGCACCTAAACCCGGGAAGGAAACCAGGGCACTGCTAAAAGAGAAAGCGGAAAAGGCGAGAGAAAAAGCCAGTGAAGTCGCCGAAAAGGCCAAGGAAGCCGCAGTTAAGGCAGAAAAAAGAGTGGAAGAAAAACTTGGCCGAAAATAGGCAGCGGAGGAATTCATTAGGCACCTACACGTTTGCCGCTATGCTCACCGTTCCAGACCTTCGTCTAGGTAAGTGGGTGGGTGAGTTTTATACATAATGACAGATATTCTACGTAAACATTGGCGCCTAGTAGCTTTAGTACTAGGTATAATTATCGTATTTATGGTTCTCTACCTACTGAGAACAGCGATTTTTCCCTTCGTTCTCGGCTTGGTACTTGCCTATCTTTTATTGCCCGTTGTTTCCTGGCTGGAGAGGAAGCTGCCCCGTCCGGGAAGGTGGCTGGAGTTCAAGCGTGTCTTTTCCATCATCATCGTCTTTCTAGTACTTCTTAGTCTCATTGCCGTTTTTTCCTACTTTATCGTGACGGCGGTCATTAATGCCTCTTTGTTGCTCGCGGAAAGTGCCCCCTATTTTATTGGTAGAAGCTTACACCAGATACAGGAATGGCTTGAGATTATCCGGCAACAATTCCCTCCGGAAATACGCAATGAAGTGGATAAAGCTCTGCTTGAGGCTGGTGTAGCCTTAGGTAATGGCATACGAGATGCCTTCATCAAGGGTATCACAACTATGCCGCGTAATTTTAGTATCTTTCTTGGTTTCGCAGCACTACCTCTTTTTCTCTTCTACGCCTTAAAAGATTCAGAAAAGCTAAAAAGGAAATTATATTCAACGCTCAGGCCAGGGATTGCTGAACACTTCAGAAATATTAGCTACATCATTGAAACGGTGCTGGGCCGGTACATCCGGGCTCAGCTGATGCTTGGGCTGATTGTGGCTTACTTCTCTTTTGTTGGCTTATTAATCTTAAGAATACCATTTGCCCCCGTACTAGCTATCCTGGCTGGTATCGGGGAACTTATCCCAACCTTGGGGCCGTGGATTAGTGGTGCTGTAATCGTCATCGTCACCCTGGCGGTGGCACCGGAAAAGGTAATCTGGGTGATCCTTCTCTTCTTGCTGATTCAGTTGCTCGAAAACAGCTTGCTGGTCCCCAGAATTCAGGGGGGTTACCTGCGTATCCATCCCGCCCTTATGCTATTTTTACTCGTTTTGGGAGCTTATATCGCCGGCTTTTGGGGACTACTGCTCGCTGGCCCACTGACCGCTACCGGCATTGAAATCTACAAGTATATACGCGAGCGCTACCAAGAAGAAGAGATTACCGAGCCGGCCGAGGAAAGCTAAATATTCTTCTGTCCCTTCATCCCCCACTTTGCTATAATTAGATTATGAAAAAGCCACTGCTGGTTCTGTTTGACGGCAATGCCATAATCCATCGTGCCTTTCATGCCTTTCAATCCACCAGACCACTGACGGTAAGCAAAACTGGCGAGATAGTCAGTGCGGTTTATGGCTTTGCCCAGATGTTACTCAAAGTACTGAGTGAGCTAAAACCAACCCATTATGCCATTGCCTTCGATACGAAAGCGCCTACCTTCAGGCATAAAACCTTTGCCCAATATAAGGCACATCGACCACCAACTCCGCAGGAACTGCTTAACCAGATAGGGCGAGTCAAGCAACTGGTTGAGGCTTTCAACATCCCTATCTTTGAGCTCGATGGTTATGAGGCTGATGACCTCTTGGGTACCCTCAGTCACCAAGCCAGCCAGCAAGACACTGACACCATCATCGTCACCGGTGATGGTGATACCATGCAACTGGTTTCGCCTCGAGTAAAGGTGCTCTATCCCAAACCGGGACGAAGCTTCAGCGATACTATGCTCTATGACAAGGCAGCGGTAAGCGATAAATATGGCGTAAAGCCAGAACACATCGCTGATCTCAAAGGACTAGTCGGTGACCCGTCGGATAATATTCCCGGTGTCCCAGGCATCGGTGAGAAGACTGCCGTCAAGCTTATCCAGCAATTTGGCACCGTGGAGCAAATCTATGACCATATTGACGAGGTAGACCCACCCAAACTACAAGACACGTTACGGGAAAACGAAGCTATTGCTCGCCAGAGCAAAGAACTGGCGACTATCGTTACCCAGGCACCAGTTAGCCTCAATCTTGCCGACTGCCAAGTTAGCCAGTATAACCGCGAGCAGGTAACCGAACTATTCCGCGAGCTTGAATTTGCCAGCCTGCGGTCGAGGCTACCTGAGGTTGAAGTTGCCGAAGCCGCCCCGGAATCACCCCAAACTCAAGTTAAAACCAAGCCACCGCAAGGAGACTATCGTATTATAAATACCACTCCAGCCCTCGATGAACTCCTGAATCGTCTGTCGGCAGCTAAATCCTTTGCCTTTGACTTGGAGACGACCAGCTTGAATCCCATGTCCGCCCAACTGGTAGGCCTATCTTTTTCGCCCGCCCGGAGTGAGGCTTATTATATCCCAGTGGGCCACGTCGTCTTGGAGCAAATAGAGCAATTGCCACTTCCGCAGGTCATTGACCGAATTAAGCCCGTCCTAGAAGATGCTAAGCTAGCCAAACTGGCTCACAATAGCAAGTATGATATGGCAGTGCTGGCGGAATACGGGGTAAGCGTCAACAATCTCACCTTTGACACTATGGTGGCTGCCTATTTGCTCGGTGAGAAATCTCTAAGCCTGAAAACCCTCGCTTTTAGCCAATTGAATATTGAAATGACGCCCATTAGCGAACTCATTGGCAAAGGTGCTAAACAGCTCCTAATGTCTCAAGTAGCGGTAAAGCAGGTGGCTGATTACGCCTGTGCTGATGCTGACATTACCGGGCAGCTGGCGGAACTGCTAAGCTCCGAGCTTCACCAGCAAGGATTGTGGCAGCTATTCGCTGAGGTTGAGATGCCACTGGTGCCGGTTCTCCTCCAGATGGAAAGGAACGGGGTAGCTCTGGATACGGAGCTATTGCGAGACATGTCGCACCAGCTTGGTGAGCAGATAATCAAGCTAGAGACCGAAATATTTAGCTGGGTTGGTCACCAATTCAATATCAATTCTCCCCAGCAACTGGGACCGGTTCTGTTTGATGAGCTGAAATTACCGACCTCGCGCAGAGGCAAAAATAAATATTCTACCGAGGCATCAGTCTTAGAGGAGTTTAGTAAAGATTATCCCATCGCCAAACTCATCCTAGACCACCGTCAGCTCACTAAACTCAAATCAACCTATATTGATGCTTTACCTGGTTTAATCAACCCCAAAACTGGCAGGGTGCATACCAGCTTCAACCAGACGAGGACAGCCACCGGTCGGCTCTCCTCAAGCGAACCAAATCTGCAAAATATTCCGGTTCGTGGTGAGATGGGAAGACAGATCAGGCAAGCCTTCATCACACCGCGCGGCTCCCGCCTTCTGGGTGGTGATTACTCACAAATAGACCTCCGTGCTCTGGCTCACCTATCTCAAGACCCGAGCCTCATAAGTGCCTTTCAACAGGATGAGGATATTCACGCTGCCACTGCGGCTCAACTATTCGGTGTGGAAGCCACGCAGGTAACATCGGATATGCGCCGACTGGCCAAAACGGTTAATTTCGGTGTTATTTATGGCATGAGTGAGTACGGGCTAGAGCAGGCAACTGAGCTATCACGGGAAGAGGCTGCCCAGTTCATCGCTGCCTATTTCGAAAAATACCCCAAAGTAAAGCAATACCTTGAGTCGACCAAAGAGCAAGCCAGAAAAACCGGTTGTGTTCAAACCATTCTGGGCCGAAGACGATTCATCCCGGAAATCAATTCCTCTAATCGCCAGATAAGGGAAGCCGCCGAGCGCATGGCGATAAACATGCCCGTGCAGGGTACCTCAGCCGACATCATCAAAGTGGCCATGATTAACCTATGCCGGGAGATGGGCAAGCAACGGCTGAAAAGCAAGATGCTGCTGCAGGTGCACGATGAACTTGTCTTTGAAGTGCCCAAAGAAGAACTGGAAATAATGCGTCAACTCGTTCCTGAGGTAATGTCCACCGCTCTGAAACTTAGCGTTCCGCTAAAGGTAGACACCAAGACGGGCAATAACTGGGGGAAGATGGAATAAGATGCCCGAGCTGCCTGAAGTAGAGACAGTTAAAAATGAGCTGACACCCCACATTGTTGGGCGTAAGATTATCGGCGTTACGCTTTTCTGGGACGGAATCGTGAAGCAGCCATCAGTTACCAACTTCCGCTCCCACCTAATTGGACAGAAAATAACCGGACTGGACCGACGGGGTAAGTATCTTATCATCGGCTTGACCAGCGACGACTTATTAGTTATCCACTTGAAAATGAGCGGTTCGCTACTGATTAGCCATGATTCATCAGAGCCACCCAAGTACACCCGGGCGATAATTCATCTGGAGAAGAGCAGCAATATTTTCTTCCGCGACCCGCGTAAATTCGGGGCGATGTGGCTGGTAAAAGATAGTAGCAGTATTACGGACAAGCTTGGCCCGGAACCACTGGAAGCTGACTTTACCCCTCAAGTCCTGGCCCAGCGTCTGCGTAACCGCAAGGCACCGATAAAGGCCCTTCTCTGTGACCAGTCCGTCATCGCCGGCATTGGCAATATGTATGCTGATGAAGCCCTGTACGCCGCCAGAATTCACCCGTTAAGGTTAGGGGGAAGCCTCTCGCAGGATGAGATAGAGCGCCTTCATCACGCCATTCAGCAGATATTACGCGCCGCCATTGGTAACAAGGGGGCCAGCATCGTGAACTACTTACGTCCCGGCGGTGAACCGGGGACCGCCCACTTCGAGTTTAAGGTTGCCCACGGTCGTGGCAAGACCTGTCCCATCCACGGCAATGCAATCCAGCGCATCACTATCCGCAACCGGGGCACTTACTTTTGCCCGAAATGCCAGCCGGAACCTTAGTCACTAAGCGCAAAAGGTGGATAACGGTCAGTGGTCAATAATAAAACGTATACCGCTACTCTTAAACACCAGCGGAATACGCCAACCACAAAATCAAACAGGCCCCGGGGGTAACGGCCGGTAAACAAGATGACAAACCAGGCAATTATTATCGATACTATGGCCGCAATACCCAGGACAATAAGAACAAAATAGTGCGGGATAGCCAAGAGCCATTTTACCAGTGGCAACCAGCGATTAAGGTCTTGTTTAGCATCAGGATATGGTATCTCAATGTGTACTGCCTGGTCTTCGTCAGTTGAGGGATATTCATCCCTGAGCAGCGCCAAGTAAGCCTCAACGCGGGTGCTGAACTTAATTAGCGCTACATTCCAGTCAAACCACCACCTGGGATATTTTTGCCGGAAGAGCAGCATTAATACGAGGGGTAGAACAACAA
>JAUWBK010000003.1 GCA_030605045.1 Dehalococcoidia bacterium | reverse complement strand
GGCGATAAAGTTACTTAATGAGCACGGCTTTAAAGTAATCGTGGTTACTAATCAATCAGGCATTGCCCGCGGTTATTTCACTGAGGAAACACTCGCCCAAATCCATGAGAAAATGAAGTCGGACCTGGCTAAAGAGGGTGCCTGGATAGATGGTATTTATTACTGCCCCCACCACCCTGATGATAATTGTGACTGTCGCAAGCCCAAGCCTAAGCTGGTTCTTCAAGCAGTCAGAGAGCGTGATATTGAACTTAAGCATTCCTTTGTCGTGGGAGACCTTGAGATGGATGTTAAACTAGGTAGAGCGGTAGGCTGCCGCACCATTTTAATCTTACCTAACCATGAAAATGCTGACCGAGAACAAAAGGCACCTGATTACACCACCGTCGACCTGTATGACGCAGCAGTGTGGATCGTGAGCCAAAGATGAATATTCTGTTGGTTGCAGAGCATTTTTATCCCTATGGAGGCGCTGAGTTATCATTATGGAGATTGTGCGGTGCTCTTTCTCAGAAAGGACACAAGATATATGTCATCACCGCCAGAAAAGGTGGTGAGGTTAATTTTGAGGTAAAGGATGGGGTTGAAATTTACCGCCCCTTTTCGACCGGAAATACCGTGCGCAGATTCATATTTGCCCTGAGGCTATATCCATATCTAAACAAGTGGCTACACGGTAAGAATGTAAATATCGTATATAATCTCGGCTTTGTGCCGACTATGCCAGTGACGTACTCTGCTGTCAAATATGGCATTCCGGCAGTAACTATGTTAAGTCATCTGTGCGGCAGAAAGTGGTTTAAGCTGACGATGCCGCTCTCAGCGCTACTGAACTATTTTATGGAGATTTTTACCATTCGCTTTGGCAAACACCGTGCACTGGTTGTCCAATGCCATGATTCGGCAAGAAAAGTGGCGCCAAGTACCCAAGCAGAAATCCATGTAATATGTAATACTTTTCTCGATCCTGATGGGGTCAAGGAGGCGGAGGAAAACACGGACACTAAAAGAGTAAGGCAGACGCTAGGAATAGGAGGGGATGAACTATTCCTGTTGTTCGTTGGTGCTCTCATTCGGACCAAAAATGTTCCTTCACTGGTAAGAATATTGGCCGGATGGAGAACCAGGTTTAGACTGGTTCTTGCCGGTGAAGGACCAGAAAGGGCAAAAATTGAGGGATTGATAAAGCAACTCAATCTGGAGGGAAAAGTCATCTTGCTCGGTCAGAAGCCACATGATGAAACCTTAGCCATAATAAAGACCTGTGATGTATTGCTGCTACCTTCAATATGCGAGCAAGTGCCTAATGTTGTGCTGGAGGCACTGGCTTTGGGGAAGCTGGTTCTGGCGACTAAGGTCGGAGGAATCCCAGAAATAAAATCGGCTAATCTGCATTTGATTGACAATCTTGAGGATATTAGCCAGATTTTGGAAGGTGGTATTGTGGCTAAGAAAGAGGACGGGATTATTGAGGAATACTCGCTCGATAATGTGGCTGGACAGTATGAAAGACTGTTCGCTCGATTGACTGGTTCTAAAATTAAGGCTAAGAGGGTGTAACATGACACTAAAAGAAAAACTACTGAACGGTGAAAGGCTTATCGGCATTTGGGGAGTCGGCTACATCGGCTACTCGTCAATGGCGCATTTCGCCAGCAAGGGGGTCAAATGCTTGGGGGTAGATGTAGCTGTCGAGAAAGTTGAGCAGATAAATAAAGGCGACCTGCCAATACAAAATATAGAGTATTGGCTAGGCTTTGATACCAAACCGCTGGTCAAGTCGGGCTTGATGAGAGCAACAACAGACTGGACTGAGCTCATCAGTAAGGATATTCCGGTTCACTTGATATGTATTCCCACGGAGAAGGATGAGGAGCCCTATGATAGTATTCTCATTGAGGTTATGGAGAAGCTTACCTCATTTCGCCAAATGAACCTGGATTCCCTACCATTAGTCATCATTGAGTCCACCCTGACCCCGAATACCACAGGGAAGACTATCATACCTACATTTGAAAATAAAGAGATGAAAGTGGGGAAAGACATTCTTGTTGGCGTGGCACCACGAAGAGATTGGTTTATCAGCCCGGAAAAAAGCCTGAAGACACTGCCCAGAGTGGTTGGCGGTACCACACCAGAAACAACTGCTCTGATGAAGGAAGTCCTTGAGATCGTTTGTAATACTATTTTGCCAGCCAAGGACCATCGGCACGCTGAATTGGTGAAAAGTATTGAGAATGCCTATCGTCATGTCGAAATAACGCTGGCCAATCAGCTATCACTAGCTTATCCCGATATTGATATGCGTGAAGTGCTTGAGCTGGTTGGCACCAAGTGGAATATTGGTACCTATCATCCTAGCTTTGGCACCGGCGGATATTGTATTCCTTTGGCAAGCCAGTACGTTCTTTCCGGTACCAAGAGTGCGGATAAGCTAAGTATCTTGAATTCAGCAATTCAGACTGACCAAAATTTGCCTTATATGGTTGCTGAAGTAGTGGTAAGAAAAGGAGCCAAGAAGGTTGGTATCCTTGGACTTGCTTACAAAGGTGACCTCAAGGTTCACACCTTGAGCCCAACGTTACGGATAGTATCACACCTGAAGCGAAAAGGTATTGAGGTAAAAGTGCATGATCCGTACTATCTGCCTGAGGAAATTGAACAGATATGTGGTACTGAGACTTTTCGTTTCCCTGATGACCTAGGCAACTTTGATACTGTTTTAGTTGTCGCTGACCACAGAGATTATCAGGCCGTTCCACGGGGCCAGATTTTAACTAATCTTAAAAATTGTAAACTTATTTTGGACAACGTTGGCATTTGGGGTGATTTTAATTTTGGTGAAGTAGGGGTTGAATATCATGTCGCCGGTACCGAGCACTGGCTGGGAGAGTGACAGATATAGAGAGTGTCACATTGTTTTCAGTTCTACTTGAAAGCAAAGTTCTTCAAATACCATAAAAAATTCTTAATAGTTGTGTATGTCTTGTGGCTCTGATATAAAGTGTTTTCTCCAAGATATGATAATAGAAGGTTTAGAGTATTTTTTATATTAAAATGATTCAACCTGAACGCCGTCTTATACTCTTCCCTCGCCCTCTTTATATATTTACCTTTAACAAGCATATTAGCAACTAGTTTATGAAAAAGAACCTTCTCGTTTCCGTTTAAATGGTAGTACAGACCTTTTATGCCATTGTTGTTTATAGTTTCCAACAATTTCTCATCAAAATTATTTCTAGCCAATCTAAGTGCCAGTAGGTGATATAGTGCTGATTCACCTGCATGCTTAAAGGTAACGACTTCACCATGAAACCTTAGTTTATATAATGCCCGTGCTAGATTCCTTACCTCATAATGCTTTGCCATTCTTAGCCAAAGCTCGTAATCCTGCGAATATCTGAGTAGTTCATTGTATTCCCCCAATCTAACGACCGCCTCCTTCTTGAACATTGTGGAGCCATGGTTGAACTGGTTTTCTTTCAGCAGTTGTTTGCCTGGGTTTGTCAGCGCTATCCTTTTTCCCAATGTTTTTCCATTCTCATCTATCAGATAAACGCTGGTACCCAGCAATGCCACGTTCAGATACCTCTCAAAGTATCTTAGTTGCTCCTCAAAACGGTTGTGTAGAGAAATATCATCGGCATCCTGCCTGGCAATATATTCTCCGTGGGCTTGTTTAATTGCCTTATTCAAAGATTTTGTTAAACCAATATTAGCTTTGTTATTTATTAATCGGATTCTAGTATCATCATAACTCTGGATTATTTTCAAAGAATTATCCGTCGAACCGTCATTTACAATGATCAACTCAAAATCAGTGAAAGTTTGATTGAGGATGCTCTCAATCGCCTGCTTGAGGTATCTCTCTCCGTTGTATACGGACATTATGACGCTGATTTTAGGGTCATCCATAACATTGGCCCTGTTTCAAATGATTATTTCTTACCACTGTTGGACTGTAGCGCAGTTCTATATTTATTGAGAGATACTAAATCATCAATGTCTCTCCTCGGAATGGGGCAAACACTTTCGGCTGGTCTTTTTCCTGACCATGATTTTCCCCCTTCCTTAGATTCCAGTCTAACATTAAAACTGGACTCCTTTTCGGGGGGCAGGTCAATCGAGGCTAATCTGGAAATTCCTTTATAGTAAAGATTATCCAAACGCATGAGAGTTCTTAATACTAGTTTAATGATTCCACCTTTTTGAGTAATCTGCGGCTTTAGTGCAGCAGATTCATTAAGGATTTTCATTTCCAATCTCAAAAATGGTAAGTGAATTAGTGCCGCACATGGTCAACTAATTTGCGCTAGTTATATGATATCTACTAGCTACCAGCACACACCTTCGTAAATTCTTGCCTCTCTAGCTTTGGCTACTCTTCTGCCATCAATAACAACCTTTCCTCTATAGTCTAAATTGTTGAACTCTCCCCACTCGGTGACAATGAGGATAGCATCAGAATTTAAGACTTCTTCCTTTGTTACGTACTGTATTTGAGGGTATAGCTTATTGAAATTGGTAACTGCCAGCGGATCATAGGCTTTCACGGTAGCGCCTTCCCTGATCAAAACTTCGGTGATTTTAATAGCTTGCGAATCCCTAACATCGTCGGTACCTGGCTTAAAAGCTAATCCAAGAAGTCCTATTACTGCCCCCTTTAATGGGACATGTTTCTTAAGCAAATTGACCATGTTTAGTGCTAGTGTAGCATTCAATTGTAATACCGCTTCCAGAATTTCAGGTTCGTATTGTATCTCTTTTGCTTTTGCAACAAGCATCCTAAGGTCTTTTGGAAGGCAAGATCCCCCGAAACCTATACCAGCATTTAGGAACCTGTTCCCAATTCGCTCGTCAAAACCCATTCCTTTGGCTACCTCATAAGTATCGATGCCTAGCTTTTTACAAATATTACCGATCTCGTTTATGTACGATATCTTGGTTGCTAAAAAGGCATTTGATGCAAGTTTTATCATTTCTGCGGCTTTAAGGCTTGTACGCATTATAGGAGCCTTAAAGGCACTGTAAAGTCCGCAAAGGGTATCGCCAGACTTACTATCGTATTGCCCAATAATAATTCTAGCTGGATTCATGAAGTCTTTTATCGCTTTCCCTTCACTTAAGAATTCCGGACTCATACAGACTCCAAAATCGTCACCTACTTTCCTTCCTGATGTTTCCAGGATAGGGATGATTAACTCTTCTGTTGCGCCCGGAATTACCGTACTCTTTACAGCGACCACACAATAGTCTTGTTTTGTTTTCAGTATATCAGCGATTTCCTTTGCTGCCTCTTTTATATATACCAGGATTATGCCACTCTCGTCTGAAGGTGTGCCTAAGCACATGAAAATTACATCTGAGGGTAAGATCTTTTGATAGTCAGCACTTACTTCGAGGTGAACTTGACCTAGAAGTTCATCCAATCCGTCCTCATACATAGGAGAAACCCTGTTACGTATTGCATGTAGTCTCTCTTCATCAATATCTATGATGGTAACCTCATTTCCCAATTTCGCGAGACAAGCTGCGCTCACAAGGCCAACATAACCGGCCCCTATAATTGAAATCTTCACTGTTCCTCTCCTTATTATTTGAGACCTGAAATGGTAATCAACTTATGCGGAGCCATGAAACTCCTTGTTTAGAGTCTATTAGTGGAGCAATTTGCTCCTGACCCATGATTTATCGATTGTCAAAGTTCAGTAACATCGTTTTCAAAGCCAGAGGCGCATTCTCAGACCTCGCTTCGATCATAAAAAGGGATAATCTCCTTTATTCCATCCACTAACCTCCACTTAGGCTCATAGCCAAAGCTCTTGGCCTTGGAGATGTCAGCCAAAGTATGTCTAGGGTCGCCAGGTCGGGACTTCTGATGGATCGGCTTCAGGTCTTTTTGCATTAAGTTAAGGATGATTTCAGCTAGTCGGTTTATGGTGATATTTTTACCGCTTCCAATATTGAATACGCCTTCAGCATCATTCTCAGCGGCTAGAATGTTTGCCCTAACCACATCTTTGATAAAGGTAAAATCCCGACTCTGCTCGCCGTCGCCAAAGATAACTGGTGGCATGTTGTGGGAAATCCTGCCGATGAAGGCAGGAATAACCATGGCGTATTGGGAATAAGGGTCTTGCCTTGAGCCATAGACATTAAAGTACCTTAGGCAAACAGTGGACAACCCGTAGATTTGGCGAAAGATAGCGCAGTAATATTCGCCCGTTAATTTGGTCAGGGCGTAAGGAGACAGGGGATTGGGAGGCATGTTTTCTTTTTGAGGTAAAGTAATCGTATCCCCGTAGATTGAGGAAGAGGAAGCATAGATAACTTTTTCTACACTATTACCTTTGGCTGCCAGTAGCACGTTTAGAGTTCCTTTTATGTTTATTTCATTGGTGGCTAAGGGATCTTCTATGCTGCGAGGAACTCTGGCTAGAGCCGCTTGATGGAATACATATTTGACACCTTCAAAAAGCTTATTAAGCAAGATAAGGTCGGTTATGCTACCCTGAACGAAATTGACATTGTTTTTTCTAAGAAGTTCTTCAACATTTTCCAGGTTCCCTGTGGAAAGGTCGTCTAGAACGATGACGAAACAATCCTGTTTCGCCAGCTCCTCAGTCAAGTGAGAGCCAATGAAACCAGCCCCTCCAGTGACAACTACTTTCTTCATCTTTCCAGTTTCTTTAACGCAATATAAGCATTAACTTCAATGAGTTGCTCCAATGTCCCTACATCGAACCAGGCGCAAAGATCCAGCAAATAGGCTGCCAATATTGACTTTTTTTCTTTTGCCAGTCGCTCTATAAGGTTCCTTTCTAGGCTGGTATTTGGCTTGTTCGGAAGAAACTCATCGAGATTGGAGAGAACAAAATCGCTATCGAGTACGTAAACCCCAGCATTTATCGGAGGATTCTCAGCAATATCTTTAATGTTTGGCTTTTCGGTAAAAGCGCGGACAAGTTTAAAACCATCGACTTCTTCAAGTTGGCCAACCCCGAATCTCGTTGCTTCTTCCCTTTTTACCACAATGAATGACATGGTTACCACCGTATCTAAAGCCCTTTTGCAATTCTTATGATATTCGATAATCTCGGAAAGATTTAGTTGTGGGGAGATTTCCCCATTGAGTAGTTTTCGAGTTATGACGTAGTCCGCATAGCAAACAAGAAAATCCTCACCTAATTCATCCACTGAAATTATCTTATCTATGGCGTGTCTCAGGTCGCCACCGGTTCCCCACCCATTAGCCCTGATGACCTCGATTTCAAAGTCCGGATTGGTATACTCGACTTTGTACCCCAGTCGCCCGAATAAATCCACAATCTCGGTAAGGTATGGTTTTCTCTTCTGGATATAGTGTTTGAGTGTGGCTACTATAGAATCATCCCTTACCACAGTATAGAGCTTCTCAATTTCCGGGGTGCCGCCAAACCAGGAGAGCATGTATTCCAAAAGGGGTATGCCACCAACTTGTTGGAAGATTTTAGGGGAAAGATAGGTGAAGGGGTAACAACGGGTTCCTTCACCAGCCGCCAACATAATTGCTTTCACTGATAAGCCTCCTGCCCAGTCGCCGATTATTATAACTTACCCAGCTTCCTTAAGCAAGATTTTGCTCTGGGGGCAGGTGAGGTCATAACGCTAAAGTACTCACGTGTCAATGCCTTGTGTCGAAGGCAAGACGTTCTTTTCACCAAATTTGCCTATAGTTTGAGGAAAGTCATCGGATTTGTCCGTATTTGATAAAAACGAAAGTTTTCTTAGTGTTCAGCAGCACCCACGTAAACCAAAGGAGTATTACTGCTCCGACTAACTCTGGTATATAAACTGCGGGGTCAGTGAGCAGGGCATGGAAGATATTCGCTGCCCAACTGCTGATACCTATTCTTTCGAAGTTGAGGCCGAGTAGTGGCCAGAGTAAAGTTCGAGGGGTATGCCACATTTGATCTAAGATGAGATGGGTGAGAATACCGGGGGGAAAAGCAAGTCCCCAAGTTCTGCCACGACGGTGATAAAAGTAAAACCCGGCAACTGTAACCAAGATAAGAAAAATAAGCGTATGGCAAAAAATTCGGCCGTTACTGAAGGTTTCCCTGAAGAAGTAAAGGCCGATAGGCTTATCAATAATGTCAGGCAGAAGGGAGCCTATCAAGAGGAGTCTTAGATCTATGCGGCTTACCAAAGAGGTAAACCACGATTTCTTTTGGTTTGGAAAGCTGTTCGTAGTTTTAGATTTTCTCAATGAAGGTGAAAAAGGCTCTAAGCTTTCTTTTTCCGTAGTTTTGGAGATGCGACTACCCAGTACACCAGACAAAAGGGCAGCGGCACCAAGGGTAATTCCAGCGTGTCCCAGCACTAACATCTTGTCTTTACTTCTTTAAAATGATAAGTTGTTACCAACGGTTGTGGTGAATTCTGGAGGGGTCGTATCTATTGGCGTGGGGCTTTTTCTCGGCGGGATAACCAACCGAAACAAGACATAACGGTATAATGTGTTCAGGAAGCCCAAGTAATTTTTGGATGGCGATGGCCCGTTCTTCCCTGGGATATACACCAAGCCATACTGCTCCTAGACCTTTCGCCTGAGCGGCAATCAGAATATTTTCTGTGGCTGCTGAGCAATCTTGAATCCAGTATCCTTTAACTGTTTCTCGTCTTGAATCTCCACAAACGGCAATTGCCAAAGGAGCTTCCCTGAGCATATAAGAATAGGGATGATATTTTGGGATTTCATCAAGAATCCGACGGTCATTAATGATGATAAAATGCCAAGGTTGCTCATTGTTTGCCGACGGAGCACTCATGGCAGCTTCTAACAATTCCTGTATCACTTTTTCCGGAACTGGTTCGGCGGTATACCGACGAATACTCCTTCGAGATAGAATAGCCTCCATCGCTTCCATTTGTAACTCGTCTCCCTTCACTCACGTTATGGTTGTGTTTGACATTTTAGTCATCTTCGTAATGATTGTCAACGCCAACCAAAAATATGCCCAATGTGCCTATCTCCAAAATCGCAGCTAAATTGTTTAAGGACAAGGGTTCAAGGGGCTTGACAATGCGGTGAATAATAACTAAACTCAAGTCCGAGTAGGGGAAGTGAGTCTTCATAATGGCTAAGAGAAAAGTTGATAGAGGTGTTATCCTAGCTGCTGGTGATGGTGACCGATTAGGTTCCCTAACCAGCAGCTGTCCCAAAGTTCTGTTGCCGGTGAGGGACAAGACACCACTCATCACGTACCCTATCGAGGCATTGGTCTCGGTTGGAATCAGTGAAATAGCGATTGTGGTTGGTTATCTCGGTGACAAAGTAATCGAGGCGCTGGGCAGTGGCGCCAGCTTTGGTGTCAATTTACAATATATTACCAATCCTCATTATTTCGGAGGCAGTGCTATTTCGCTATATCAGGCTAGAGATTGGGCACAAGGAGAACCCATTGTTCTTTGCATGGGAGACCATCTAATCAATGAGAAGCTAGTCAAAAGTCTTTTGGATAGGCAGAGCTTTAGTGAAACGCTTTGTATTGATTACACACCAGCGCAGTACCATGAAATAGCCGAGGCAACCAAGGTTACTGTTGATCGTGATGGTTGTATTAAGGACATTGGCAAAGAGCTGGCTTACTGGGATGCCCTTGATACTGGGGTCTTTATGATCACCGAGAAATTCTTTCAAGCTGTGCAGGAGCTAATTCAGCAGTTTGGTATTGGCATTGAAATCACTGATGTTGTTCGTTTCTTAATTAGCGAAGGACATTGTTTTCAAACCTGTGATGTTAGTGGCTGCTTTTGGGTAGATGTGGATACCGAAGAAGACTTAAACCTGGTGAGGATGTAGGCGGCAATATGGAAGCTGTTTACGACGGCTACATTTCGAAGCATCTAAATAGGAAAGCATCGGAACCGTTGGCACAGCTATTGGCAAAAACAAAAATAACCCCCAATCAAGTAACTTGGGCAGCGTTTGGCGTTGCCCTTTTGTCTTTTATCAGCTTCATTTCTGGTCTGAATATAGTAGGGGGTCTATTGGCTCAGTTATCATCTATTGTTGATGGTATCGATGGTAGTTTGGCGCGGCGAAAAGGTATGACCTCTACCCTTGGTGGTTTTTTAGACTCGGTGCTTGACCGCTATGCTGATATTTTGATAGTGTTGGGGCTTACTTTGTGGTCCTTATCCCACGAGAGTTATCCCGGAATCTGGCTAGTCGGCTTTCTAGCCATGACTGGTACCCTTTGCTTTAGCTATACCAGAGCCCGTATTAGTGCTGATTATCGGCATCTCTTTGATAAAGGACTCAAATCACTCGCCTCACGTGATATAAGGCTTTTCTTGATCATGCTTGGCGCCATTACTGGACAGGCTTACTTCTGTCTTATTGTCATTGCCATTTTAACCAACCTGACGGTTTTTTATCGGCTTATTTTCCTGCATCGATACCTCGGACAAAAGGGCGACTAACCACCCTGTTTGACAGAGAGGGGATTTTGAGGCTAAAATAGCTTTGACTTGGCGGGAGTAACTCAGTTGGCAGAGTCCCTGCCTTCCAAGCAGGTTGTCGCGGGTTCGAGTCCCGTCTCCCGCTCCAGATAATAACTAGTCTAGGTACAGTTTTGACTGGACTGGGGAATAACGACACGATTGATGACTTGGTCTTTAGCCGTTACCTTAGTATCATTGCCAATGACGCATTGCTTAAGGACAGCGCCCACCCCAATATTGACACCTCGCCACAATACTGTCTCCTCAAGGCTGACATCATCTCCGAGATAACAATTTGGTCCAATAATCACCGGCCCCTTGATATGCACCCTTTGGCCTATCTGACACCCACTGGCGATTATGACTGGCCCGATTATTTTAGCCGAGGGATGGATAGTGACATCTTGGTCACACCATACTTCGTCCTTGCTCAAGCGATTAATCAGGACACTTTTTGCCTTTGATAGTAAAAGGTCGCAGTTCAAGCATAGGTATTTCTCCGGCGTTCCCATATCTAGCCAGTGACCACTAAACTGATAACCATAAACAGGTTCACCCAGTTCAAGAAGGAGCGGAAAGAGCCCTTTCTCAAACATATAGTGGCTACCTATCGGCACATGCTCCAGAACTTCTGACTCAAGTATATAAATGCCGGCGTTTATCCAGTTACTGGTAACTTGGTCTGGGCTCGGTTTTTCAACGAAGCGCTGTATCCTGCCATCACTATCAGCATCAACCACCCCAAAGGCACAGGGATTATCCACCCAAGTTAAGGCGATGCTTGCCTTTGCTCTTTTATGCTGATGGAAGGCTAGCATATCGGCAATATCAAGATCAGTGAATATATCTCCGTTGAGAACCACAAAAGTGCCATCTAAGTATTGCTCTGCATTCTTTACCGCTCCAGCAGTTCCCAGTGGATGGCTCTCTATAGCGTAAGTTAGCTGTACTCCAAGTTTACTACCATCTCCAAAGTAATCCTGGATGACTTCGGGGAGATAGCTCAGTGCCAGAATGATGTCCTCAACTGCATATTTCTTGAGGTAAGCAATGGTATGCTCCAAAAAAGGCCGATTCAGCACTGGCAGCATGGGCTTGGGTATGACATGGGTTAGCGGTTGCAGCCGCGTGCCCTCACCACCAACCAGAATAACTGCTTTCAAGGAGATTTTTGACTTTGGCACCTTAGTTCAATCCAGTTCAACTTTTTCTCCTAGATTACTATGAGTTGAGTTCGCCGTCAAGAACAACTCCATTCTCTTCCAGAAACCGAACGAGGTAACCGAGATAGAATCTTCACAAGAACACTTTTCTTCTGACGCTGGCTTTACTGTGATTGTGGCTAGGAAAGTTTCAACAGTGAGTTAAGAAGAAAGTGAAACATGGGTTAGATGCCTTGACAGTCAACGAGCAGGGGTCTTAAAATAACCTTAGCAATTACCTTTTAAATTCATAATTGAACGCCTTGAAGGAGGACACAAAATATGGCAAAAGCAAGCCCAGACAAAGTTAAGGTTACCGGAATCCAGCAGGTATGTGTTGTGGTTAATGACCTGCAGAAGACAGTAGAGGACTACTGGAATATCTTGGGCATCGGCCCATGGGCAATTTTCCCCTTTGGATCCCCCGTAATCCCTGACCTCAAATATCATGGTGGGCCAGCTTGGGGCAAGTACCGAGGAGCTGTCACCCAAGTAGGACCGATAGAGCTGGAGTTGTTCGAAACCCTTGAGGGCGCTTCTGTTTATCAAGATTGGATAGACGAGCACGGAGAAGGACTTCACCACGCCAAATTCTTGGTTGAGGATTTGAATGTGGCGAGAGTTGAAAAAGCAATGACGGAGCAAGGTTTCCCTAGTATACTAGGGGGACATTTTGCCCCCCCCGAATACAAAGGTCACTTTAGTTATTTTGATACCCTTACACCTCTCAAGTGTGTCTGGGAAACAAGCAATCGAACCGGGGGTACACCACGAGGGGCTACTTTCTGGCCAGAGGATCCGAAGGCCAGAAGCCCAGCCAAAGTTAAGATTAGTGGGATAAAGCAGATTGGCATTTGCGTTAAGGACGCGATAAGTACAGCGGAGAATTACTGGAATATACTGGGCATTGGCCCCTGGGAGATTCGGGAATGGGGATCCCATGTTCTCTATGACCGAACCTACTATGGTAAGCCAGCCTGGGCCAAGGAGAGGCTAGCCCACGCCTATTTGGGGGATTTAGAGCTTGAGTTGGTCCAACCCATTGAGGGAGACTCTGTTTACCAAGACTGGATTGACGAACATGGTGAAGGGCTTCACCACCTAAAGTTCTTGTGTGATGATATTGATGAAGTGGTAGGATTGCTGACTGAGCAAGGTTTCCCCAGCATACAAGGTGGTCACTTCGGCGACCCCAAAGAAAAAGCTGGTGGCTTTAATTACATTGATATTCCACCGCTCCATTGTATCTGGGAACCAGTCCATAAGCCTAAGACCTTACCTGTGAAACCTTTTGCTCGCGTTCCAGCAGACTAAGTATAGATAGATTCATCTCGTGAAGTAGAGGTCTTTAATGCTTCTTTGTGCTCGGGTGTTTAACTAAACTACTCAGAATCTAACCTCTCACTCCATGGGCTCGTAGCTCAGCGGCAGAGCGGTCGGCTCATAACCGATTGGTCGTAGGTTCGAATCCTGCCGAGCCCACTTAAATTACCATTATGCGGATACCATGTTTGGGTTCATAAACAAGATCATTCCACACCTTAAGGCAAAAGTACCTCTTTTTTTGCGAAGATAAACCAAATTAAAAGTGACTGGAGACTATGCCTGAGATAATCATAATTGGCGCTGGCGTTGTTGGTACTAGTATTGCCTATCACCTAGCCAAGCAGGGCTGCCGGGATGTTACCGTCTTGGAGAAGAACTATATTGGCTCAGGTTCTACCGAGAAGTGTGCCGGTGGCATAAGGCAGCAGTTCTCTACGGAAATAAACGTCAAACTTTCCATGGAGAGCGTTAGGTTCTTTGAGCACTTTGAAGAGGAAACCGGGCATGCTGCCGACTTCCGCCAGCACGGCTACTTGATATTGGCCACCAGTGAAAGGGAGCTTGAGACCTTTCGCCAAAATGTGGTCTTACAGCGGAAATTGGGGCTTGAAGTGCAACTTATTTCACCTCAAGAAGCGACAGAACTTGTCCCTGGACTCAATGTGGAAGATATCTTGGGAGCTACCTTCTGTCCCACCGATGGATACGCTGACCCTTATTCCGTAGTCTCAGGTTTTGCCTCTGCTGCTAAAAGACTTGGTGTGGAAATACATGAAGAGACTGAGGTTACGAGTATAGAGCTGTTAGGAGATAAAGTAAAAAGAGTAATGACTGCAAGAGACAAGTTTGAGGCTCCAGTAGTGGTGAATGCTGCTGGACCTTTCGCTGGAGTTGTCGGGAAAATGGTTGGGCTAGACATCCCAATCTACCCATCAAGACGCCACATTTTCATCACTGAACCCGTCTTCAGTCATCAGAAGTACTCCAATAGCTTCAATCGGCCTCACCTACCGATGGTCGTGGATTTTCACAACGGCTTTTGGTTCCGCCGGGAAGGCCCGTGTCTTATCTTCGGCATGCGTAACCCAGATGAGCCTGAAGGATTCACCACCTCAGTAGATCTGGAGTTCTTTGCCGACGTTCTTGCCCCAGCCGCTTCGCAACGTTTACCTCGCCTCAGGGAAATCGGCATCATGAAAGGTCAGGCTGGACTGCACTCTGATACACCTGATTGCATGGCAATTTTGGGAGAAACTTCGGCAATAGCTGGGCTGTATCTTGCCTGTGGTTTTAGCGGACACGGCTTTATGCATTCCCCAGCAGTAGGGAGACTCATTTCTGACTTAATTCTAAAGAGAGAAACTTCACCGTCGGATGCTCATTCCTTGGCTCTTGACCGATTTCACCACCAGGTTCAGCAGAAGGAATCGACTTATATTTAGTTCTGGAATGCTGCCCTCTATCTCGACTCTTTGGCCGATTGACGGTAGTCCGCACTATGTATTATCCTTACAGTTGCATCAGTCCGAATTCCGACATGATGACGTTGGGAGTATATTGTTGGCATGAAACAAAATCAGTGTCAGGTTTTAATCGTAGGCGCTGGCATTACCGGGCTTACCATTGCCCGCGAGTTGGTTAATCGAGGAATAGGGGACATCTTGATACTGGAGAAGGAACGTTCTTTAGGTTTGCACGCCAGTGGCCGGAACAGCGGAGTCCTCCATGCTGGTATGTACTATACCCCCGATACCTTAAAAGCAAAGCATTGTGTGCAAGGAAACCGTTTGATGAAGGAATTCTGTCGGCAAAGGGGACTGACACTCAATGAGACCGGCAAAGTTATTCTGGCCACAAATCCAGCAGAAGTCGGGGCACTGTATGAATTGAAGCGTCGAGCCGACTTATGTGGTGCCCGTGCCATCTTGATTGACGGCAAAAGGCTTCATGAGCTCGAACCTCATGCCACTGCCTGTAGCGAAGCCCTCTTCTCGCCGGACACCGCGGTGATAAGACCAATGGAGGTGCTCAAAGCACTGGAAGCGGAGTTGACGCAATCAGCCAAGGTCACGATTTGTTATGAAACCGTCTTCAAGGGTCTCTTGGGGGATAGTCAAGCTCAAACCTCCCAAGGCGTAATACGGTTCGAGAAGTTCATCAATGCTGCCGGCTCATACGCAGACTACATTGCCCATCAATTTGGCTTAGCTAAAGAATACAAGCTCCTTCCTTTTAAGGGAACCTACAAAAAGCTGGCCGATAACAAAACGTCTCTCGTCCGAGGCAACATCTACCCGGTTCCAGACTTGAGGACACCTTTTCTGGGAGTCCATCTAACGAGGACCGCGGATGATGAAGTTTTGGTGGGCCCGACGGCTATGCCTGCTTTCAGTCGAGAAAACTACCACGTCTTTGAAGGATGGGGTTGGGAGACATTGCTCATCCTTTTTCGAGAGTCAATTCTAATGTTTAAGAATCGAGCCTTTCGCCAGGTTGCCATGACTGAGCCTAGGAAATACTTAAAACGATTCGTTCTCAAGGAAGCTAGAAGACTGTTGCCAGAGCTAAGCCTTAACGACCTTACCGAGACCGACCATGTGGGAATTCGTCCGCAGCTTATTCACTGGCCAACTAAGTCGCTTGTTATGGATTTTATCGTGTTCCACGACAGTAATTCTCTCCATGTTTTGAATCCCATATCTCCAGCGTTTACCACGTCTTTGGCCTTTGCCAAGGATATGGTCATCCAATTCTTGGAGTAACAACTGATGAAGTACTCTTGGTTTGTTGTGTTAGTCATGGTTCTCCTCATTCTCTCTGCTTGTGCTGCACCAGCGCCTGGTAGCCCAGCAGAAAATCAGGCTGAGGAAGCCTTCGCTACAGACAGAAAAAGAATGGTAGTGGAAGATATTGTTCGGCGGGGCATCAAGGACCCGAGAGTACTCGAGGCCATGGAAAAGGTGCCACGGCATCGCTTTGTCCCAGAGGAATATCTAAGTGAAGCCTACGCTGACCACCCTTTGCCTATCGGGCATGGACAGACCATTTCACAGCCTTATATCGTTGCTCTGATGACGCAACACTTATTACTTGAACCTGGAGATAAAGTACTTGAGATTGGCACTGGCTCCGGCTATCAGGCAGCCATCTTGGCTGAGATCACCGATGAAGTCTACAGCGTGGAGATAATAGAGCCCTTGGGGAAACAGGCTGAAACCAGATTGAAGGAACTGGATTATAACGTTCACTGTAAAATCGACGATGGCTACTATGGTTGGGAGGAATATGCCCCGTTTGACGCCATAATTGTCGCCTGTGCCCCGGATCATGTGCCGCAACCCCTGACTCGACAGCTCAAGGACGGAGGTAGACTGGTGATGCCAGTGGGTCCTCCGGGGTTTTATCAGACCTTATGGCTTATCGTGAGAGAGGGTGAACAGTTTAAGTTGATTAACCTGGGCGGCGTAAGGTTTGTGCCTATGTTAGGCAAGCACTAGGTAGTCTGCTCTCTCACCAACCCTGGTGCCATTTTCCTCAGCCAGTAAAAGGCGATTCCTGCTCCAACTAGGTAAGCACCACTAGCGGCGGCTAAGGCCCACGAAAATCCTACCGATAAGGCGATTATCAGGGCCAGAATAGAGCTGATCACTGAGACACAGCCGTTAATGCCCCAGGCCCATGGCACCAAAGCAGGGGACAGGTTACCTATAATCCTTATTCCCGAAGGAAATGGAACTCCCATAAGAAAACTGAGCGGTGCCAGAGCACCCAAAGTAATGAATAATCTCAGAAACAAAGACTGGCCCAGTAATGCCTCGAAGAAGTAGGGGAGAAGCAGGGGATACAGGAATGCCAGCAGGGCAAGGATGAAGATAAGCTGAGGCAGCGCCTTAGTTAATTTAGCCGAAAGCAAGCTCCCCAGTCCGGAGAAGACAAAGATGGTGAATAGTACGATGACAAAAGCATAGGTGGGTTGGTCTAAGAAAAGGATAAACTTCTGCATCAGTGGGATTTCAATAAGCAGGAATCCCAGCCCCAGCGCCGAAAAGTAGATGAATAACTGCCAGCGCACTCCTGAGATAAGCGTCTGACTTTGTCCTCGTATCTCTCTAGGGCGAAAGTAAAGCGGCAGTAGGATAAATATGGCTGAAGCGAGCACTGCCGAAAGTAGTAGCGCTATTATGATGAGGTAGCCAGCACCTCCAAAAGGCTGCCAAGTCTTGCCCAGACCATACCAAATATACGGAACTTGGCTCCATTTGAAGAAGTGGAAAAAGAACGGTCTATCGTCAGTAGGGGGAGAGATATCATAGGTATAACCAGCCAGGAAAGCCTTCCTTTCTGAAGGCGACAGGATGCTGGTAAAAGCCTCATAATAGACTTCTTGAGGCAGCACATTGTAGCGGTTGAGCTCAGCAGGGTCTATCCCTAGGTAGTAGACAACATCAAAGCCCAGCTTATCGCTGAAATCCTTAATTATGGTGATATCCTGTTGATTGAAAGGACTCTCTTTCACTAATAGAGTGATTGTTTGAAAGCTGCGGATGACAACCATATGCTGTTCAGGGTTGGTTATGCCCAAACCCTCTAGAGTGGCAGTTGCCAGTGACAGCAGTCGAATCCCTTCACTGGGTGGCACTTGAATCCAGCGAGTGACAGATAGAATACCTCCCGGAGCTAAGTGCCGATAGTACTCGGCAAAGGCCTCCATAGTGTAGCGATAATTTTCCGAAAGACTATAAGACCCCGCAGCTACCACGCGAAAGCTATCTGTCAGCGATAGCTGAATCACGTCAAATTGCTCCTTTGAGCTCCTGAGGTAACTCCTAACTCCTTCGACAGCTACGTCCACCTGTGGATTATCAAGAAGGTGGCCTCTCTCGCCAAAACGCTCAATAGCTTCAATCACAAGGGGATTGGAAACCACTACTGTTACTGAGGTGCCTTGATGGTGAAGGGCAGTCAACAAGTCCAAGCCGCCTTGGGGCTCAATAACTAGAGCTCTAGGGCTAGGCGATAAACGATAAACCAAAGCGCTGGGCAAGTACTCAGTGAAGTCAGCCTGTCCAGCCTCAATTAGGCTTATTGGGCTTAGGTTAGTCCCGTCTACTGCCACGCCTAATTGGGTTGGAAGTTCCTGCTCATAGCTAAAGCTCAACCCAGGAGCGATGTGGATGCTACGACTCTCAACTACATCGACACGGGAAAAGGCATTCCATCTTGTCGATAAGGTACGTGTCTGTGTCTGAAACAGAACCTGGCTCAAACTCTTATAGGGTGACATCTTGGTCTCTAATACTGTTGGCAAGCTGACGAGCAAGATGAGAAGTCCGATACCTCCAGTGAAAGCCAAGCTCGGAAACAGTTTAGAGTAAGACAGGGAGAAAACGAAAACCGCCACCAATCCGAGTAAGGCAGCTAGAACCACTGTACCACCGCCACCCAACAGAGGCGGGCTTACCAGTACTAAAAGACAGCCCAGTCCTGACCCCACCATATTAAAGCCGTAGAGCTTTCCAGCTTGGGATGGCATCTTGGTTAGTGCTGCGCCCAGAGCTAGACCGGTAAAGAAAAATGGGATGGCTAAGGAAAGGTAGTAGACCACTAAATAAAGTAATTGACGGCTTTCCCAAGCCAAGCGATAAGAATCGAAGGGGATGTTATTTACCATCAAGTAGCCACCGAGGCACCCTAGAGAGAAGAAGACGGCACAGACCGCCAAAAGGTGTTCTAGTTTCCTCATTATCAGGCGAGGAAATAGGGAAAGAAAGGAGCCACTAGCACCAAAGCCGAGCAGGGCTAAGCTGACCACCATGAAGGCAAAATGATACCACTCGGCTACCGAAAACACCCTGGTCAGGGTGATTTCGAAAAGGAGGGTCGCTGCGGAGAGTAACAGAATACCAAGGTAAATCAGGAACATCTTTACTCCTGCCACAATTGTAACATATATATTCAGCAGGGCAGTATAGTAGGGGAGTTGACATAAAAAATCAGGGGAATGTGGAATAAAAACTTGTCGCTTTTAACAAAAGATAAATTAAATAAGTTGGCTGAACGGTTTAACCTTAGATTTATTAAAAAAGTCCAGAAAGTTAAAAAATCCAAAAACTTAAAATTCGGAAATTATGTTGAGTAGTGAAGACACCTGTTGCGAAGTGCCTGGATGCACTCGTAATCTTACATAACATATAGAAAACCGCTCAGCTCTCAGAAAGGAGCTGCCTCTTGAACGAAAAAGCACTCTCCCACCCCCTATCCGATCAGGCTGCCTTCAGACCTTGCAAGAAGTGTAGCGACCGCGGAGACGGTATTTGTTTCTTCTGCGAACTACCCATCAAAGAGCCACCCCGAGAAGAGCCGAAACCCTTTACATGTCCTGATCCCCTCTGCATCCTCGGCATGACCGAACCCCAGGCATGCCTTAACTGCCCCAAGAGGCCGAAGCCACATCCAGGCTGGGGAGGTAAGAGGATAGGAGCAGGCGCCCCAGCGTTCAACCTGAACCGTCTCACACACGGTGCACAGTCGAAGCTACTCAAAAGAGGCATCACCAGGATGGCAGCCGACCCCGAGCTCCGAGTAGTTCTCTATATCATCGCCCGCCTGGCAGACACTGGCCAGGTGCCGGCAGCCACCAAGAAGCTAATTCAAAAGATGATCGCCCCCCGGGCGGTGAAAAAGGAGGTGTGGTAATGCCAAGACGCTACGGAGTGAACACCAGGTTGTGGGTTTACCGCTTCCTGGTCCTGCGGGACGGAGAGCAGTGTGCCCGGTGCTTCGAAATCCCGACGACACAAAATAAGCTGGAAATCGACCACGTGGACGGCTGCCCCTGGAATAACGATCCGCCCAACCTTCGCCTGCTCTGCAAGAGGTGTAATGTCACCCTCGAAAACAAAGCCCGGGTGGTTACCAGTCCCCCAAGTGCCCAAAAGGAGAGAGAGAGAACCGAGGGTCAATCAGCCACCAGGGTAGTTAAAGAGGCGGTCAACTATAAGCACGGAGCTCCAGAGATGCAGGCTAACTTTCTATTTGAGGTAGATTTCAGGAACTGGCTGCTCGAGAAGGTAAAGGACCTTGGCCACTACCCCAGGGGTGACGCCATCGCCGGCGGGGCGGAGGTAGTAGGCTGCTCCGTGTCCACAACCACCAAGTACCTGGCAAAACTGGTTAGCTCGGAGGGGCCACTGAAAGAGAGCAAGGACCTGATGGGCGACCTCTACCTGGAGCTCAAAGCCCACCTAGAGCCAGAGCCCGCCATCAGGCTTAACCTGGACACTAGAACAAACGTTCTAAAAGAGGCAGCGGATGAACCAAAATTGGATCGTGTTTCTTCACCAGGGCACCAGGGAGCGCGTCTTCCGCTTCCGTTATCCTGATCGCAAGAAGGCCGAGCACTGCGCCGAGGTCTACCGGGCCTGGGGGTGGACCGCGACCATGGTCCTGTCAAAACCCACCGGCAGCCGGCAAAAGCAGCTAGCCGAGGTTGAATCTAAAGAAAGGAGGTAAGAACATGACACCAGTCACAGGAAGAGCCACCGTCTACCCGTTCGCCGAGATGTTCGAGGTCACATCCCAAAGCCAGGTCTCCATCGACCTAACCAGCTTCCTCGAAGGTATGATCATCGAGGGAGTCCTGGTCCACATCAAGACCCCCGCCGTAGGCGCGTGCAACCTCATCGTGGGAGACACCGATGACGATAACGGTTTTATCATCGCCGCCGATGCCACCGCCGCCGCCGAGACCATCTACGGCGCGGCAGTAACCGAGCGTGGCGCCTATCTCTACAACGCCACCAGCAAAGCCGGCCATCTGAAAGCCTACACCACGACCACCAAGAAGCTCACCTTCGTACTAAGTGCCGACCCCACCAACGAAGGTGTGTTCAACGTGATCATCTTCGGCCACCGCTCGGGAATGTAGTCTAAAGGAAAGGAGGCACCTCGGAAAGAGACAGAGAGCCCCCCAGGCGGAAAACTGGGGGGTTCTTCTTTCCGCTCGGTCTAATCAGATATCCGACCGCCAAAGCTAAGAATTTTATGATCCGCGCGACTCCCCCGCGGAAACCCCCTTCCACCATCCCCCCAGCCCCTCAGCGCCAAATCCAGGGGGATCCCCCACCTCTTGCCAGTAATCCATCCTTGCCAGGTAAGCTCTACGAATAGCCCGAAGCTACCACAGTCGGGCATTCTAAAGAAGATTCGAACCCCCTAATCAAAGGTGTGGGGGCTTGCTGCGCACTAACCCAGTTATATGTCCAGAGACATATAGAAGAGTCAGTGCGCCCCATCCTGACGGGTGGGACGCTTCGCCCCCAGTCTGGCAGTAGTGAAAGGTGGCGACGATGGGCACGGAAAAAGACAGAGAGCAGCTCGCCAGGGCAACCTGGTTTGAAGCTAAACACCGAGACAAAAGTGCCGAGCTAGGGGAAAAAGGGGACACTCGGGGCAGCCCGAAACGTGCTCGCCCTCGTTTACCCCCCTGCTAGCCCAGGGAGTTTAGGCCATACCGGAGAATAGGGGGGGGGGTATGCCCTGGGGGACTCGGGCAGCCCACCCCGAGGGATTTGTTTCTGGCCAGGAAAAGTTTTCAGCCGACATCACCCCTTTCTGGAAGCTAAACTTGACAAACCGCCACCATTCAATCAAGATTAAAGGGAGATGGTTAAGGTTCTTCTCCAGCTGCTGATATCATTCCTTCAGTGGAATGCCCGGGTGTGTTCCCTAGGGAAGGGGATTAACTATCAAAAAAGACCGAGAAGCTGAGTTCACCTGACATAACATATATAGTGCGCCCCTGAATAAGCAGGTAAAAGGGTTTACATAATTATTTGGGCTGGAGAACTGGTTTATCTGTGGGTTAAATATCTAGAATGACAAGCTCAAGATTTAAAGCTACTCCTATGATAGTATCTGCAGAATTTGTTAATTCTTCCCAGTTATGATTTAGCTCTTTATTGACTCTCTGGAATTCGTTGAAATTATCACTAAGGACAGCTTCATTACATTTATCTATAAGATTACTCTGTTTATTCAGATACTCACTCGCTTTATTAACAACCGCGCTTAATTCACCGCTACTCATTTTGTCATACGCTAATGCAATTTTTTCAATGAATAGACCTTTACCTATTATTTCTCTGAAGTGGTTAGCCAGCGTAACTAAACATGTTGATATATACTTTTTTGTTTGTTCCATGGTTCGCGCATTTACTACAGCTGAGGCTTCTACTGGTAGACCACACTTTAGGATATCTACAGCCCAATTGATAACACCATCCAACTCAGCTTTGTCTCTCTGTCGCTTCTCCTTTGATAATTCCTCTGCCCTACGAATCTCTTCTCTTTTATTATTATTTTTAATTGTCAATATGGTTGTCAACGCAAGAACTAAAGTACCAAATGTTGCTAGACCTGTAAACAGAGCTATTGCCTTGGTAGGAAATACGTCTGAAATCTCTAGAAAGGGAAATATTTGCTTGGCAAGTGGTACATTCCACAGGGAAAGCCCAACAACTATCGTTCCTATGAAAACTAGAAAAATTATTATACCTACTAAAACTATACCAGTAGTGAGATTAAACCATCGCTTGGGGTTATACCATCTCATACCACCATTATACCATAATGATTCATTATGTTAACTCATCACCTGCCTATGTTAGCGGGGTGTTTAAGGGGGATTCAGCTCCTCATTGCCGTTTTAACCCAAACCAATTAACATAACTCTAAAAACAAATCAAAGCTAGACCATGCCTACCCACGAAGGAATTGTTTCCGTAATATTTTTATATCGTTTTGTCGCCCCGTCAATCCAGAGATAAATACCATTCAAAAGGTATTAAAAACGCCCAGATTTTGGCTTCAGTGCGTCACTTTGAGGGGCGCTAAACTGGGGTGGCCGGCTGAGACAAGGTATGGCTGATTAATGTTAGAAGTTTAGCCAGTCCCCATTTTTTAATTGCTGAGACGAGCACTGTCTTCCCATCCAAGGATTTATCAGAAAGGTAATTTATGGCGGTTGCTTCGTTCCAGTCCTGGTCATTACTGAGCAACAAATCAATCTTGTTTAGCACGGTAACTCTGGGCTTATCCATGAGTTTGAGGTCAGTGAGAATGCTCTCTACAGTCTGGCATTGCTCGGCGGCATCAGAGGAAGCCAAATCAACGATATGAAGTAGCAGAGCAGCTTCATCTAACTCCTCAAGGGTTGCCCTAAAGGAAGTAACAATAGTCGGTGGCAACTTACGAATAAAACCCACGGTATCAGTAATCAGAACTGTTTTTTTGTCAGGTAGTGTTAGACGTCTAGTAGTTGGGTCTAAGGTGGCAAATAGTTTGTCCTCAGTAAAAACATCCGCCTGGCAGAGAGCGTTTAATAAGGTGCTCTTTCCAGAATTGGTGTAACCAACTAGAGCTAATACTGGAATACCGCTCTTATTCCGTTTTTGGCGATATAGAGCTCGGTGCTTTCTTACCTCTTCTATTTGTGCCTTGAGACGATGTATCTTCCGGTGAATCAGGCGTCTATCGGTCTCAAGCTGTGATTCACCGGGACCTCTGGTGCCGATACCACCGCCAAGTCTCTCTAAATGACTCCACTGCCCGGCAAGGCGAGGTAAAAGGTATTGATGTTGTGCCAGTTCTACCTGCAATTGGCCTTCGTGTGTTCGGGCGCGCCGGGAAAAAATATCCAGGATCAAGGCAACACGGTCAATCACCTTTACCTGAAGAGCTTCTTCCAGGTTTCGCTGCTGTATTGGGGAGAGCTCATCATCAAAAATGACCACATCGTAGTTGACGCTATTTTTCAGGGCTAGTAGCTCCTCTAGTTTGCCTTTACCGAGATAATGCGTTTTTGAGGGTATGGGTAGTCGTTGGATAAATTTGCCGACAACACTGGCTCCAGCCGTACTAGTCAATAGTGCCAACTCCTCTATTGAGGCTTCGGCCGACCACCTGTCTTTGCGCTCCGTGGCGGCTACAGCAACTAAGAAAGCTCGTTCTGGTGCGGTCTTGGTGAGAACCGTACGTCTCATGATGATCCCTCCTTTTTTTGGGGAAACAATTCAAAGCTACTTAGCTTGGAATTGTTTCAAGCGTTATGTCAACTTATTCTTTAATGAGCCGTCGGCGATTGCTCCGCCAT
>JAUWBK010000118.1 GCA_030605045.1 Dehalococcoidia bacterium | reverse complement strand
ATTGAGAAAACCGATAAGCAGGGGTGCGTAATCATATACCAGCAGTGACCGGGGAATGCCTACTGAAGGCCCAGAGCCGGAACCTTCCTGATATTCCCGGAAGAGTAACTTTTCCCGCTCGTCGAAGAAGGTTTTTTGCCTTGCCTGGCTCAGGGTACTGTCGTAGCGGTCACAGCGGCTGCCATAAAAAGTGGCTTTTTCATTGGACAGATGCATGCGGGTGATGGTGCAATTGTTATCGCATCCCTGGCAAACAAACGTAGAGAGGGCGCATTCACTATCAACGACTTGCCGAAATCCCTTGAACTTTGACTCTTGGCCAGATATTACTTCTTTGGCCAGAAGCGCTGCCCCAATGGCACCGCTGACTTCGCGGTGCTCCGCCACGGTTAGCGTTTTCCCCTCAAGCTGCTGATGAAAGGCAGAGACCACCGCCTGATTGTAAAATACGGCTCCAGTAAGGATAACCTTGTTACCCAGCTTTCTGGTGCCCACTACCTTGGAGAGATAATTTTTGGCGATGGAATTGGATAGACTGGCGGTGATTATTTCTAACGGAACGCCTTCCTGCTGGGCGGAAGGAACTGCCTGACCCATAAAGGCAGCACACCTTGTTCCCAGGTCGATGGTATAAGGTGCGGCAAACGCCAGATTGGCGAAATCGCCATTATTCACCGAAACACCGAGCATTTCGGCCAGTTCGTCAATAAAACTTCCGGTGCCGGCGGCACAGGCTTTGTTCATCTGGTAGTCAACGACGACGCCATTTCTCTTGATGACCAGCTTGGAATCCTGGCCTCCAATCTCGATGATGTCGGCTTCAGGGTCTATTTCGGCGGCGGCTCTGGTCTGTGCCGTGATTTCGTTCTTAATCAGGTCGGCACCAATGAAGCTACCGACCAGGTATCTCCCGGAACCGGTAACTCCCACCCCGGCGATGCTTACCTTGCCCGTACCGTCTCGAAGCAGGTTTCGGAAGACCTGCTTAACGGCATCAATCGGCCTTCCCGCCGTCATCAGGTAATTTTTGGCCAAGACGCTGGTACCCGATTCGTCAAGTATCACCGCTTTGGTACTGGTGGAGCCAACATCAACGCCAAGATAGCCCACACACGGTTCCTCTATTCGCTGGCTTGCCCCATTCCCGGGAAGATTAAGGTGCTCAAGTTTGGGCATTTCGAAATAGCGCTGCCGGGCATCAGCCTCGGGTAGCAAACTCACCTGTGAACTCTTCCCTCGCGAGAGTAAAGCCGACCCCAGGGCCTCAAGGTAAAGGTAGTTTTCGGGGACGATTGCCGGCACTTCATGCCCATTTCTGGCTGAGAGTACCTCATTGAGCGCTTTGACGATAGCACTATTGGCGGCAACACCACCGACAAAATAGACTGGTTCGGCAAAGATTCCTTTCTTGAGCGAAGCGACCATTCGAGCAATACTTTCACAGAGCGCGTAAAGCATGGCTTCAACTGGGACACCCTTCTGCTGCAGGTGAATAAGGTCGCTCTTGGCAAAGACGCTGCATCTAGCGGCTATCCTAGGCGGTCTGCCCTGACACTTGAGCGCCAAGTTAGCAAAGTCATCCAGGCTGATACCAAGCCGGTAGGCCTGTTGCTCAAGAAATCTTCCCGTGCCAGCAGCACAGAGGGGATTTGAGGCCACTTTCCACGGTTTTCGTAACTCGTCTTCCAGCTCAATAACCAGGGAGGTCTGACCACCGATTTGGATAATCGTTTTGGCATCGGGATGGTGGCGCAGAAGTCCGGAAGCAATCGACAGTGAACTGCTGTACTCTGTCCAGTTAAGCTCTTTCGGGATGACACCTTTGCCAGAGCCAGAGACACCGGCACTGACAATCTGTTCCAGAGGGACCCTTTCCCCTAGCCGGGCAATTAGTGAGTTAACCGCCGTCTTGGGATTGGCGGTTATTTTCTCGGCATCAAGCTGAACGACCCTGTCATCCTCATCGATGAGGCACAGTTTGGTATTGACCGAGCCGATGTCTACACCTAGAAAATAATTCATTTTACGCCGTAAATTTTAACAGAAGTGGGCCTTCTTGTGAAGGTGGTAATCTACTCTGAGCCTAATAACCCAGCCAGCCCTTGCCTTTCAAGAGTCCACGCACGTAGGCTATCTGGCCGACGTGCTGGAGGTTATCATTCAGGATGCTGGTAAGAGCCCTTCCTATCGTTGGTGGTTGGTCCCATGGTTCATTCAACTCTCGGTCGAGGTCACTCGCCGACAACGAGGTGATATAACGCTTTGTCCGCTCCAGCACGGCACGATGGTATGCAAGCTGGGTCTCAACATCAGGTGATTTGAATGCTGCCAGGTCCTCGGAATTACAACCCTCCCCGGTGTCTGCTGGATTAGGCGGGAGGTTGAATTTGGCGTACCACCCATCCTTTACCCAGAGCTGTTCTTTCCTGGCGAGGCCCTCAATTAAGTAATAATCCTGCACCCGTGTCAGGTGCCAGGCTAGCCAGCCCATACTGTTACAGTCCGAACGAGGCTGCTGGTTTAAGTCGTCTTGAATCATCCCCTTCAGTGCCTCTTCCAGAGCTTCTAATATCCGTCCGTAGCCGTCGATAAGCAATTCCTGCCACTCCATAGTTATCCCCCTTAGGTGTGCCTCATAATTGATAGTCTGTAGCTGGTACTTTAGGTTGGCTACTCACCCTCAATCGGTATGTATACCGAACCGTCGACAGGGTAAATGACTTCCAGGAATATAGTCACTTTCGTTGGCTGGTCATCATCGTCAGCGGGATTGTGGAAGGTCAAGGTATAGGTGTCACCCTGGGCTTGCTTGGCGACAAAAGAGAACCTATCTTGGACTTCTGACTGATAGAGCAACCCTTTACCGGTAATGCGAAAATCAATGTCCTCGCCTTTTTCCAGATAGAAAAAGCCATCCACCTTGTCCCCATCGGATAACTTTAGAAGTATCGCCACTTCATCCTCGGCGCCGACGTCAAATCTCATCTGCTTCATTTCCCACTCGGAACCAAGTGCCACTGACTTAAGTATCTTGAGATTGGCTGGTGACGATGTTTGGGCTGTCTCCTGGGTAAGACGTGATATTTCTTCGCAGCCAGGAATGGCTACTAGTGATAATATCAAAATGGCAATGATAATCTTTTTCATCATCTTAGAGACTCACTGCTTCTCGACTAGCTGACCGGCTTTTGCCTTGGCGATGAGCTCATCTTCATGCTTTACATCGTCCAGAGTCTTTGGCTTTACTTCCGGCGGTGGCGTTTCCAGGCCATACTTCCACTTCAGGAAGCGTAGCCCGGTGATGGGATAGATAGCTGCGGTGAGCACATCACCGTTCTCTTGCGTGAAATCTTTAACTGCTTCCCTGGCTTTGTCTAATTCTGGCTCAAGCAAATCGGCGGGGCGGCAGGTCACTGGAGTCTGGCCTCGCTTGTAGTATTTGAGCACTATTTTCTGTACCTCGGGGTCAATGGGTGCTGGCGGCTTACCGTATAGCCCGTAGCAGTAGTCCATTACCTGGGTTGAAACCAGTTTGTATCTACCGGCAAGCACATTCTGGACGGCTTGCACTCCCACGATTTGGCTGGTTGGCGTCACCAGTGGCGGATAACCAAGCTCTTTTCTAACTTTAGCTACTTCTTCGTATACCTCCTGAATCCGGTGCAGAGCGTTAGACTGCTGCAGTTGAGTGACAAAGTTGGAGACCATACCGCCCGGAATCTGGTGCACCAAGACGTTGGTGTCA
>JAUWBK010000014.1 GCA_030605045.1 Dehalococcoidia bacterium | reverse complement strand
CCGCATATCGGATTGCCTACCTCACCAACGCCATCAGGATTCTCAATCTCGCCCACATTACGGGGATTCATGAAGTGTTCCATTACTCTTTCGCTATATACTGGCATATTACTTGCCTCCTTTGCCTGCCTTGGTAAATTTAGAATAAAGTGGTGACATCTGCCGCAACCGGTCGACGATAGGCGGCATCACCTTCAGAACATAATCTACATCCTCATCGTTATTATCAATACCAAGAGTGAAGAGGACAGAGCCCTGCGCCAGTTCGTGAGGTAGTCCCACGGCAATGAGCACGTGTGAAGCCTTCAGCGCCCGTGAAGTACAGGCGGAACCACTGGAGACGGCCACTCCCTGGCTATTTAGCAGCATCAGCATGGATTCGCCCTCAATAAACTCGACGCAGATACTGGCATTCCCCGGCAGGCGATGCTGAGGATGCCCGGTAACCACGACATGGTCAATCCTGCCGGGTAATTCGGTCAGCAAGCGGTCACGGAGCGGGGTGAGATTTTCAACTCTGGTAGCCAAGTTGATTCTGGCCAGCTCCGCCGCCTTACCCAGGCCGACAATCGCGGGAACATTTTCCGTACCGGCTCGTCGTCCCCCTTCCTGTACTCCACCATCAAGGAGAGGCATAATACGCACCCCTTTCCGTATCCAGAGGGCACCGATACCTTTAGGGCCATAGAACTGGTTTCCCGCCAAGCTAAGAGCATCCACTCCCAGCACCTTCACGTCCACCGGTATGGTCCCTGCCGTAGCCACGGCATCAGTGTGAAACAGGACATTATTCTCCCGGGTTATTTTGGCAATCTCAGAGATTGGCTCTATGGTACCCACCTCGCCATTGGCATGCATCACCGATACCAGTACCGTATCCTTCCGGATGCTTCGGCGTATGTCTTCAGGGTCAACCACGCCGTATTTATCCACTGGAACCAGAGTCAGCTCAAAACCCCATTTCTCCAGAGTTCTAGCGGAATGTAATACTGAGAAATGCTCGATTGCAGAGACAACCACATGCTTACCCTTCGTCTGTTGAGCCAGCGCCAGGCCCTTGATGGCAAAATTGTTGCTTTCAGTGCCGCTTCCGGTGAAGATTATTTCCTCAGCATTAGCGCCAATAAGTTGCGCCACCTGGTCTCGCGCATTATCGATAGCTTCCCGAGCCGCATCTCCCCAGTCATGCAAACAGGACGGGTTACCAAATAACTCTCCGAGATAGGGTAACATTGCTTCTCTGACCTCGGGGAGAAGGGGGGTAGTCGCCGCATTATCCAAATATACCTGCCTCATCTGATACATACCTTACAATTACATTATGTCAAGTCGCTTCTCTTTCGTTTCTTCCAGCAACCAGTCTCGTAATTTAGGCAAAAGTTTCTCCTCACTCATGGCATGGGCTTCGAGTAATTTTCGTGTATGGCTTAAATAGGCCCGCATATCATGGGCACTTGCTTCCCACACGTGACGAGATAAACCACCACCGGTAAGCTCGGCAATGCTTTTTTTAGAGTGAGCGAGGCGGTTTCTCAGATTTTCGTGTACCAGAAGTAAGGAACGTAAAGCGGACACAAGCTCTTCAGTCCCGTACGTTTCCACCGCAGTTGGCAGAGACGTTTCTTCACGGTTAAAGTGGGCTTGAAGCCCTTGCTCAATTGTTTCCAGTGACTCTGCCAGTTTTTCCAGTCCTTGTTTCTGGTCAAACCTTCCCGGCATGAAAGTTTCACTACCCGCCTCCAGTCCCTGCATGGCACCAACATCATTGGCTACCTGCTCCAAAGTCTGGAATCCGTGAGTGATTTGTCGATGCTCTTCAATAATCTTTTCAACTAGAGCTAAAGCTTCGGTTATTTCCATAGTTTATTTCCTCAGCCAACGTCTTTCGGGTAGAAAAAGTATAACATATAGCCAGCCAACAGGCTATATCTCTATCTTGGCTAGGTATTTCTAAGCCACCTGTCTACTCAACCGATAGAGCACCACTCCGGTGCCACCAAAGGCAAGCCCGGTGACGAGCATAAAGACACCACTGGCGATGACCGACTGAGTAAGACCGAAGGCAACAACCGCCAGGTATAGATAGTTCTCCAAGTTTAACGCTTGTGCGTAGGTCAAATGCTGGGGATTTGTCGGGTTGTAGCGTTCATCACCTAGTAGGTCTTTATAGGATGCCGCTATACCCCGGCGATGCTCTCTGATGGTGTCACCAGCTTCTTGCGCTTCAGTTAAGGAATCAATAACCTCGCCCTCTAGCTCTGATTCGATGCCGAGAGTCACATGCTCTACCCGCATCGCCTCCCTTAGCTGGTTGTCCTTAGAAACACCTAAGCCAACAAATATCGCGCCAAAAACAACCGCAATTAAACCCAAAAACAATATTGTTATTGCTACTACTCGAGCCATTTTCATTACTTCTCTACCTCCTTTCTTTCTACACTTTATAGTTATTTTAGGCCAGTAAATAACACCTGTATATGACATATATCACATACAACTATTGAGATACCTCTGTATGATATTATTAAGATATAAAAAGGAGGTAGTACAATGTGGTATATGCATGAAGGCATGGGCTGGTGGATGGTCTTCGGTGGAGCGTGGATGATAATATTCTGGGGAGGACTTATTGCGCTTATCGTCTGGGGAATTACAAAGCTAAGCGGGCGGAGTGATTCTACCCCAAAACGCGATCCACTGGATGTGGCCAAGGAGCGCTACGCCAAGGGAGAGATATCCAGAGAAGAGTTTGAGCAACTGAAGAAAGACTTGTACTAGCTTTTGGTTGGGTTGAGGAAGAGACAAATGGCGGAGAAACTAACCAAAAAAACGGAGAAAGCTCGGATTCATGTCACCGGGATGACCTGCACTACCTGTGCCGCCACCATTGAGAAGGGTCTGACGGAGACGGCCGGGGTAGAGCAAGCCAGGGTTAATTTTGCCTCGGAGAAGGCTTCCATAGAGTATGACCCTAACCAGATAAGCCTCGCCAAAATTAAGGGTACCATATCGCAATTGGGCTATGGCACGGCGACCAAGAAATCCATTTTCCCGGTAGGCGGGATGACCTGTGCCTCCTGTGTTGCCCGTGTCGAACAGGCTCTCTCCAGTGTACCGGGAGTAGTCTCCGCCAGCGTCAACCTAGCTTCAGAGAAGGCGACGGTAGAATACATTGAGGGAACCGAATTTTCGGAACTGAGACGGGCAGTGACCGAAGCCGGTTATGAACTCGGCGCCGAAAGCGAAACCCTAGAAGATGTCACCATGGCAGCCCAAAGGGAAATCAGGAAGACACGGAACCGGTTAATCTTCGCGGCTATCCTCGGCGCACTGATTATGGCTCTGGGCTTCGGTCCCACTTTCCCCGGCAAGCCTTACCTACTCTGGGCACTGGCGACACCGGTGCAGTTCTGGGCAGGCTGGCGGTTCTACCGGGGGACATGGGGAGCACTGAAGCATAAAACTGCCGATATGAATACCCTGATTGCCGTCGGCACCTCGGCGGCCTACCTCTACAGTATGATTGCGGTTCTCTTCCCCGGACTTTTCGCTGCCGGTGGGCTGGAACCTCACCTCTATTTTGATACCTCAGCCATGATTATTGCCCTGATACTGCTGGGTCGTTTTCTGGAGGCGAGAGCCAGAGGACAGACGTCGGAGGCGATAAAGAAGCTCATCGGTATGCAGCCCAAGACAGCCCTGGTTATCCGCAATGGCAAAGAAAGAGAAATCCCGATTGAAGATGTTCAGGTTGGCGACCTCATACTAGTAAGACCCGGTGAGCGAGTACCGGTGGACGGCATCGTTCGTCAGGGTTACTCCAGCATTGATGAGTCCATGATTACCGGGGAGAGTATCCCGGTGGAGAAAAAGACAGGTGATGAGGTTATCGGCGCCACCATCAATAAAACCGGCAGTTTTCAATTCGAAGCAACCAAGGTGGGTAAGGACACCACCTTAGCTCAGATTATCCGAATGGTAGAGGAAGCCCAGGGGAGCAAAGCCCCCATTCAACGCCTGGCTGATGTCATTGCCAGCTACTTCGTGCCGATAGTGATTGGCATTGCCATTATTACCTTTATCATCTGGTCATTAGTTGGACCAGCCCCAGCCCTCACCTTTGCCCTGCTCAATTTTATTGCCGTGCTGATTATTGCCTGTCCCTGTGCTCTCGGACTGGCAACGCCAACGGCAATCATGGTCGGCACTGGCAAAGGAGCCGAGAACGGCGTTCTGATTCGGAGTGCTGAGGCACTGGAGAGGGCTCACAAGATAAATACCGTACTGCTGGACAAGACGGGCACGCTAACCCAGGGTGAACCCAAAGTAACTGATATCATCGCCATTCCCTCGTCTTCTCAAGAAGAAGTCCTCCAGCTGGCGGCATCGGCGGAACACGGCTCAGAGCATCCCCTCGCTGAGGCGATAGTCAAGGCAGCTTCAGAGAAAAAGTTTGAATTGTCACCAGTCGCAGATTTCAATGCCGTCCCGGGACACGGTGTGGAGGCTACTTTAAAAGGTAAGAAGCTTCTTCTGGGTAACCTGAGACTGATAAAGGAGAGAGGTCTTTCCCTGAACGGACTGGAGGAGGAAGCCAGTCGTCTCTGGGAAAAGGGTAAAACAGTAATGTTCTTGGGCGTAGATAGCCAAGTAGTGGGCATTATTGCTCTGGCCGATACCCTCAAGCCGAAGGCTAAGGAGACGATAGCCGCGCTACGCAAGATGGGTACCGAAGTGGCAATGCTAACCGGAGATAACCAGCGTGCCGCCGAAGCCATTGCCCGAGAGGTAGGCATTGACCGTATCCTAGCCGAGGTACTCCCGGAACACAAAGCTCAAGAAGTAAAGAAGGTACAGGAAGAAGGCAAGGTAGTCGCCATGGTAGGTGACGGGATAAATGATGCACCGGCGCTGGCGCAGTCTGACATCGGCATCGCCATTGGCACGGGTACTGATGTCGCCATGGAGACGGGAGACATTACCCTGATTAGCGGCGATTTGACGGGAATTGTAACTGCCATCTCACTAAGCAAGCGCACGATGAGGACAATAAAGCAGAACCTCTTCTGGGCGTTTGCCTACAATACCGCCTTAATCCCGGTGGCGGCCGGGGTATTATTCCTTGTCTTCGGGCGTACTGGTGTTCCCACTGGACTACAATTTATTTTGGGCAATCACGGATTTCTGAACCCAATTCTAGCTGCTGCCGCTATGGCTGCCAGCTCACTCACCGTGATATTTAACTCACTACGCTTGCGAAGATTTAAACCGGCCAAATTCGCTGGTTAAGAGATTGTTTATTAACCTCACCCCCTTTAGATTTTTATCTGGTAACCCCATCCCCCTTTATCCCCCTTCCCCTTGGTAAGGGGAAGGGGGAAGGAATTTTAGAAGAGGGGCTATGCCCCTCTTAAACACCCCTTATGAAGAGAGGGGGAAGAGATTTTAGAGAGGAGAACAGGTTATTAAAAGTCTCGTTAATTAAAGGAGGTGTTGAGATGGCGATTGACCCGGTCTGCAAGATGGAAGTGGAAGAGAGTAAAGCCGCCGCTACCTCTGAATACAAGGACAAGAAATATTATTTCTGCTCGGTGGCTTGTAAGAAGGCTTTCGACCAAGACCCGGAGAAATACCTGGCCGAAGAAAAGAAGTAGGCTCGGTATCCAGACAGAAATAATAGGAAAGAACAACAATAAGAAATCTATCCTAACAGCAATGACAACTGAAAGCAATGATACAAAAGTTACCAAAAGACGCTATGACCGAATAGCTCGTGTATACGACTTTATGGAAGGCCTTATCGAACGGTCTCGGTACAGCAAGTGGCGGGAAATACTGTGGAGTAAGGTCGAAGGTAGCAATATCCTAGAAGTTGGGGTTGGCACTGGTAAGAACTTCTCTTACTATCCTAAGAATTCCCAAATAACCGCTATTGACTTCAGCGACGAGATGCTAAAGCGCGCCCAAGGCAAAGCTAGTCAACAAAAGATAAAAGTCAATTTACGTCAAATGGATGTGCAAGCTCTCGAATTTGAAGACAATACCTTTGACTCGGTAGTAGCCTCCTTTGTCTTTTGTTCCGTGCCAAACCCTATTCGCGGACTTACGGAAATCGAGCGAGTATGCAAATCCAAGGGTAAAGTAGTCTTGCTGGAGCATGTACTGAGTGGCAACCCTGTTCTAGCCTGGTTAATGAACCTAGCCAATCCCTTAGTAGTACGAATAATGGGAGCAAATATCAACCGGCGAACGGTGGAGAATGTGATAAAAAGCGGTCTGGTGGTCGAACAGATTACTGGCCTTGCCACAAACATATTTAAGCTGATTGAAGCAAGGAAAAAGCAACTGTCCTCCTGAACTTAGCAAGGAAACGCTTAATCATTCTGGTGGGACAGCGTGCTGGGTAATTTCCAGGTTACAACTCTGATACTGCTGACACCACTGTTGACATTTCTCCGCCCATTCTTTCTGCTCATAGGCGAAGCCACACTCTTCACAAATATACAGGGTTTGGCCGTTTTTCTTTATTTCCTTAACCACCATCTACTCCTCACGAGAGCATTCATAGCTAAGCTACCAACCGCTGCAGGTAGCGGTGGGCCTGAAGTGCTGCCTTAGCGCCTTCGCCAGCGGCAACAATGATTTGCTTTTCCGGAACATCAGTCACATCCCCGGCGGCATAAAGTCCGGGCACCGTGGTCTCATTATTCGGGGCTACCGGCACCTCGCCCCACTTATTGAGTTCAACAAGCCCTTTTATCGCATCGGAGTTGGGAACCAGGCCAATCTCAATGAAAACCCCGGTAACATCCAGAAGTTTCTCCTCACCACTCTTGAGGTCTTTTATCCGCACTCCCTCAACAAAGTCCTGACCTTTAATCTCCTGCGCTTGATATTCGGTAAAGATGGCAAGGTTTTTGGCGTCGGCTAGCTGATTGGTAAGAATAGAATCAGCGGTTAGCGGTGTCAGTGAAACCAGGTCAACATGTTCGGCAATTTTTACCATGTCCAACACCGCCTCAAGCGCTGAGTTGCCTCCTCCCACCACCACCACTTTTTGCCCGGTGAAAACAGGGCCATCACAAATGGCACAATAAGACACCCCTCTACCGGTCAGCTCGGTCTCTCCGGGCACATTCAGCTTTCTCGGTCTTTTCCCGGTGGCAAAGATTACCGCTTTGCCCTGATACCTGTCGTCAGCCTCCATTACCGCTTCAAAGCCCCCCTCAATTTTCTTCAGCTGAGAGACTTTATCGCCAATCTTCTGGTCAATAGGAAACTGACTAACCTGGGTTTCAAACTTACTGATTAACTCCGGCCCTTCAATAAATTGATAACCAAGATAGTTCTCAATACCCAAGGTAGTATTAATCTGCCCACCGATATCACCACTAATCAGTAATGTTTTGAGCTGCTTCCGAGCCGCATAGACACTGGCGGCAAGTCCGGCTGGACCGCCACCGATTATCATCAAATCATGCACGGTTGCCTCCTAATAGAAAACAAAGATTTTACCTTTATAAATACCTTTTCCACCTACGAGACAAATAGCCTATAATAACAGACTATCTAACTTGGCCTGGTTAAAACCAACGAGAACCTCATCATCAACAATAATTACGGGGACTCCCATCTGCTTTGACTTCTGAATCATCTCCTTGGCTTTTTCCCTATCCTCCGCCACGTTATAGTCAGTGTAAGCAATTCCTTTTTGAGTGAAGTAATCCTTGGCCCTTTTGCAGTAAGGGCAGGTAGGAGTGGAATAGATAACTACTTTCTTATCCGCCATTTTCACCTCCAGTTATCGAAGTAATAATAGAGATGTCAAGTCGCACGTAGAGAATTTTGTCTACCACGTCACAAAAGACCATTAAGCACAATCAAAAACATAAAGGCTGGATAGCAGCACACGATACCCAGCCTTTCCAGCCCTCCTGACCCTATAATGCCAGTTTCGCTTTTAAGTATACAATAAGAAGGTCAAAAATTCAAACTCTAATGCCTCTTCCTAACCAAAAAGTATAGCACTATTAGAATAATAATCGCGGCAATACCAAGCCAAGTCCACATTGCTCGTTCTCCTCAGTTTTTCATAAAAATTGAGCGTATGACTCTCAAATAAGCAAGAAGGTCGCGTTTCATCACGTTACTGTGTGTGGCTATCTGCAAAGAGAAGTGTCAGTGAACGCTTTGTTCTCCTATTTGACTTTGACTGCTTCCTTTTCTAGCTTATCCATCTCCTGACTGTACTCAATGCCTAGTTGCTGTAACCTCTTTATCGTGTCCTTGACTCTGGTTTCATTTTTACGCAAGAAATCGAAAAGGGCTTCCTTGCCTTTCGAGGTAAGCTCATACCCTCTGGCACTACTCCCCTTCAGATAGTCACGCTTAACCAGTGAATCGTACAGATAGCCAATATACTCACCGGTTACATCCATCGGGCGAGTCAGCAGTTTTTCCCCAGAGTCCCTGGTTACCGCAATAGCCATCAAGATTACCAACTCGCTAGGAAACATTTTTCCTCCCATCTATATTGACAATTGTCACATTATAACACTATTATTGCCTATTGTCAATATATCACGCTTTGTCTCACGCCTTATGTGAAGGTTGAACAGTTGGGAACATTTTGACTTGGGAAACGGGCATCTTAATTAACTTACTTTATAAATTTTGCCTACTCGATGATTAACTTTATGGTCAATTGTTTCGCCCTAAAACTAGAAGTAGTTCAAACCCTGGAATTATTCCCTGCTTTCACCTTAGCGCCATATATTATAAAATATAAAGAGGGAAACATTGACCGCGAGAAAACCTCGTTCTCGTGTCAGCTTACTTTCCAAATTAGGAAAAGTAACTCATATTTAAGTAAATTGGAAGTGATTAGCCGCAATGAGGCAAAGGCAGAAACCGGGAGGAAATCACAATGGTGACTGAACAGGAGAAAACTCTAGAAGGGCTCCAAACCGCTATCCAGATGGAAATCGACGGCAAAAAGTTCTACCTGAAAGCGAGCCAGGAAAGCAGCAATGAAATGGGCAAAGAACTGCTAAAATCGCTAGCCGCGGAAGAAGATATTCACCGCCAGAAATTTGAGGAAATATATGAGGGAATACGCAATAAAAAAGCTTGGCCCAAGATAGATTTTCAACCGGATGGAGGCAGAGGACTTAGAACTATATTCGCCAAGGCAACCGAGGAGATAGGCGCCGAGGCAGAAGTTATCAACACGGAACTTGAGGCGGTAAAAACGGCAGTGGATATGGAAAGCAAAACCTATGACTTCTATAAAGCTCAAAGCAAGAATACTACCTATGGTGCAGCGCGAGATTTCTACGAGGCTCTAGCTGCCGAAGAAAGGGAACATCAACTAGTCCTGCTTGATTATTACGAATATCTGAAAGACCCGGCAGGCTGGTTTGTGAGCAAAGAACATCCCACTCTGGATGGTGGCTAAATAAAAATTGGAAAGGATAGAGTAGGATGAAACCAAACGATTGCTCAAAAACACAAAGAACACAACTTTACTTAAGTGTGATTAAGGAGGGACGAAATGGATAAAGCGAAAATCGTTGAACTGCTAAATAAAGACCTGCAGGATGAGCATGGTGCCATTATCCAGTATCTGAATCATGCCTATGGCATAGGTGAAGGCGAGATGGCCTGCGAGATTGAGGCAATGGCCCGGGATGAGATGCGCCACCTGGACTGGCTGGCCGAGACTATAGTTGAACTTGGTGGTACTCCCAGTCTGGAAAGAGGTACCATGCGTATGGGTGGCGCGCTGGTAACTGATTGGATGAAAAACGATGTACGGCTCGAAGAAGGTGCCATAGTCCAATATAAGGAGCATATCAACCTTATTGATGATGCCAAGATAAAGCGGCTGCTGCAGCGTATCCTGTCTGACGAGGAAGCCCATCACGGTAAATTCGAGCACTTTGTCGAGAAGGCACAGAAAAAAGGAACCAAGGACGTGAGAGGCAGCCGCCAGGACAAGACTGCCCAAACACTGAACTGGGGTATCGAGCATGAGTATACGGTCATCCTCCAGTATCTCTTGCATTCCTACATGTCTTCCAATGAAGAAGCGAAAGAGCAACTGGCAGACCAGGCGATTAACGAGATGCAGCATCTGGGCTGGCTCGCCGAGGAACTAGTCGGTGGCGGCGGCAATCCTAAAATAGAGCACACCGAGGTTGACCGGTCGACCAAACCTGCTGACAGGCTCCGAGCCGACATTGAAATTGAAAAGGAAGTGGCCGAGGCCTATGACCAGGCTGCCAAGGAAACCGAAGACCCTGACCTAAGGAAACTCCTCCATCGCATCAGGGATAATGAAATCTATCACATCGATGTCTTCAATGACCTATTGAAGGAAGAGGAAGAAGAAAAGTAAAGAACTTATTCCAGGAGGGTTAGAAGAATGCCAGACGAATTGGCTGAGCTGCTGGATAGTGCGATATACAAGGAAATCGCTTCCCAGGCGGTTTACGAAGCGGCACAGAGTAAGACTCAAGACCCGGGTGCCAAAGCATTGCTGCAAGAACTGGCCAAGGAAGAGCTTGGCCATACTCAGCGGTTAAAGAAGCTCAAGGAGAAAGGTTTTCAGCCGCGTGATTGGCATCCAGAGCAGGTGCCGAACCTGATGATTAGCGAGCATTTAACTGGTGCCGATACCATAGAAGGTGCCGGTCTACAAGATACGCTTATTTTTGCCCTGAAGCGCGAGCAGCAAGCGGTTGAGTTCTATTCCAAGATGATGGGCCTGATGAGAGACGAGGCCGCCAAACGTCTTTGTGAAAGCTTGGTTCAGGAAGAACTGAGGCACAAGCTGAGATTAGAGATGCTCTATGATGACCTGTTCTATGGAGAGAACTGAGTAAAGTATATTGGAGGAGGCTAAATCATGGCCGAGTTATCGCTGCCCTTCGAGTCTCGGTACTTCCCGCTGAAGAAGTACTTTGATGTTTACCGTCGATCGATGGAGGAAACAGAGGAATTCTGGGCAGAACAGGCACGCAATCTGGACTGGTTCAAGCCCTGGAACAAGGTACTGGAATGGGAACCGCCATTTGCCAAGTGGTTCACTGGCGCACAGTTGAACGCATCATATAATTGTGTCGATCGCCACACCAAGAACTGGCGAAGGAGTAAAGTAGCCATTTACTGGGAAGGCGAGCCGGGAGACGTCAGGGTTTTAAGCTACTCAACACTATACGGTGAAGTCAACAAGTTTGCCTCTGTCTTGAAAAAATGCGGCATCGGTAAGGGAGACCGAGTTGCCCTGTACCTGCCGATGATTCCAGAACTACCTATTTTCATGCTGGCCTGCGCCCGGATTGGCGCCCCCCACACGGTAATCTTTTCCGGCTTCAGCGCCCAAGCTCTGGCCGACAGGGTCAACGACGTGGAGGCCAAGTTACTGGTAACCGCTGACGGAGGGTTCCGGCGAGGTAAAGTTTTACCCCTAAAGCCAATATCAGACGAAGCGCTAAAAATGTGCCCGTCAGTGAAAAAAGCAATTGTGGTCAAGAGAGCTGATGTCCCGGTCAACATGAAGAAGTCAAGAGACCGCTGGCTACATGAACTACTTAAAGATGCCGAATCTTACGTTAAACCCGAGCCTCTGGACTCAAACCATCCGCTCTATATACTCTATACCTCAGGGACGACCGGTAAGCCCAAGGGAATCGTCCACGGCACCGGTGGCTACCTTGTCCACAACTATTCCACTTATAAATGGGTCTTTGACCTCAAGGAGGAATCGGTCTACTGGTGCTCCGCTGACGTGGGCTGGGTTACCGGGCATAGCTCGATAGTTTACGCCCCGCTGGCGCATGGGGCGGCCATCGTACTTTACGAAGGCGCTCCCGACTATCCTTCTATAGACCGGTGGTGGGAGATTATCGAAAAATACGGGGTTACCATATTTTACACCTCACCCACCGCCATCAGAATGTTCATGGGACACGGTGAAGAATGGCCAAAGAAGCATGACCTCAGTAGTCTGGAACTACTGGGCAGTGTCGGGGAAGTGATTAACCCGGAGGCCTGGCTCTGGTTTTACAAGAATATCGGTAACGAGAG
>JAUWBK010000088.1 GCA_030605045.1 Dehalococcoidia bacterium | reverse complement strand
CGCAATTGATGATTAAGGTGAGCCACATGTAATCTTAGATTTAGTTTCTCCCGTAGTTGAACCAGGATATGGAGCAGGCACACTGAATCTGGGCCACCGGATACGGCTACCACCAGCTTCTGTTGCCTCGGTACCAGGTGCTGTTCCTGGATAAAGTGGAGCACCCGCTCGGTTACCTCGGTAAGGTCTGTCTTTTTCTCTGCTGTCATCGCTAGCCAGTTGAGGCTGCCTCTTTTCTTTTTCTTGTCAGTCGTATCATCTCGTATATCCCACTCGCGGTCAGGACAGAGTTTATCACGATAATGGGTAACAGGTGCAGGATGATGCCATAAGCCAGGAAAGAAATCGCCGCCACCGCCAATAAAATCTTAACCGCATAAATATTTCTCAGCAGCATCGAACCTATCAGGCTGGCCCCGGCAAAAAATCCCAGTCCGTCAATCATTTCTCCTCCTCATCTATTCCTTAAGTATTAAGGGGGTTAACTTGCCCTTAAAATGAGTTTGGTGCGGTGTACCGACTGTGGATAAAGAGTAAAGCCCAGGGCAGCGGTAACCTGCTCCGGTCTTCCCGAACCACTACTATCACAGCGTAGCCTCATCCCGATAGTGCAATGTCTATCATGCCAGTCAAGAAGCCACAAGTCATCAATTAGCGCCCTCAGGTCGTAGTTTCTTGGGCCGGTGTCTCTCTGATGTTGCCACGGTAAGTGCTTTAGCGCCAGCAAGGAAGTAAGTGCTGACGCTACCTCCTTTGGCTCTTTTTCGGTTTCCAATTCAACTTTGTATTCGACATAGCGAACCTGAGATTGCAGCGACGGCATGGTTAGGGTGATTGGATACACCTGCAATATTTCAATGCCGGGCGGCAACTGCTGACTTACGGTAGCGGTAAAAAAGTGGGGAGAAATTGGTTTGGTCAGGATGATATCCATTAACTCGGCTTCACTGGTTACGCCCACGGCAAGAGGTGATGCCAGTGATATCCGGGGACGAGGGTTAAACCCTTCGGAGCGGGCCAGTGATATTCCGGCTCGATTGAGCACTCTTTGCCATAGGCGCATTATATCCAGATGGGAGATGAACTTTACTTCCTCTCCCCGGCGGAACCTGATACGCAAACGCTGCATATGCTTACCATTCCATATTTCTCGAGCCGTTTAATCTTCGTTTCTAGTTTCACCCTTTGCTTCAGCCGAACTTGGTGTGCTGGCGCTGCCGGTCTTTTCTTTGGTCAGCAGAATTTTCTCAATTTTCAACCCTCGCATTTCCGTTATCACCAGCTTCAAGCCCTTATACCTTAACTGCTCGTTGGGTTTAGGTATGTGGCCTAACAGGTGGAGGACAAAGCCAGCTACCGTATCATAGTCGCCTTCCGGCAGCTCCAGTTCCATCTCTTCATTGACTTCCTCAATACGCATACCGCCGTCAATCTGGAAGGTATATTCATTGATTACCTCGTATTCCTTTTCCACCTCAGCCAGCTCGTCCCCTACCGGGCCGACAATTTCCTCGACTAATCGGCTGAGGCTGACGATACCCGCGGTACCACCGTACTCATCCACCACCACGCACATGCGGTAGTTTTTATCACGCATCTCGACAAAGAGTTCGTTAATGCGCTTGGTCTCAGGGGCAAAGTAAGCCGGGCGGACCAGGTCATCAATAGCGGTCTCGTCACTGATAGTACCTTTAGCCTGAGCCATCAGCACATCCTTTACCGACAGAATGCCGACGACGTTGTCCATATTCTCCTGATATACCGGGAAGCGAGAGAGAGGGGATTCGGCATAGAGAGTAAGAAAATCGGACAGTTTGGAGCCTTGCTCGATAGCCACCACTTCCAGGCGCGGCACCATGACCTCATTCACCGGTCGGTCACCAAACTCAAAGACCTTATGAAGCATCTCGGCCTCATGTTCCTCCACTGTCCCCTCTTTGTGTCCCACCGATATCATGGTGCGGATTTCTTCTGGGCTGGCCAGAGACCTGGAAACCGGTGTTCCACCGACCAGTTTAGTAAAGCCTGAGGCTATCCAGCTCAGGGCGATGACGAAGGGAATAAACAGCCAGGAGATTAGCTCTATTGGTCGGGCAAAGATTAGCGATAACCTCTCCGCGTGCTGGGTGGCTATGGTCTTGGGCGTAGTTTCGGCAAAAATCAGAATAAGGATAGTTACTGCTACAGTGGCAATAAGGACACCCCACCGCTGTCCCCAGAGCTCGACCGCTATGACTGTGCCCAGGGCAGCGGCGGCGACGTTGACAAAGTTATTGCCCAGCAGGATGGTAGAGAGAAGCTTTTCCGGCCGCTGAATCATTCTGGCGACTCGCTTGGCACCCCTGACGTTACTCTCAACCATATGCTCCATCCTTATCCTCTGTAAGGCAACAAAGGCTGTTTCGGAACTGGAAAAGAAGGCGGATAGTAGCAGACAAATGATAAAAAGTACCAGGTATAGTTCAATATTGGACATATAGTATCACCCCACTCACATAGGACTACTCCCTTACCATAATCATAGCATCGGCCTATGGGGGTGTCAAAGGGGGGGATAAAGGGGGTGGGTTACAAAAAATTCTATTTAACACTTCGTATATCCACAGACACGGCAGATAAAGCAGCCTTCCTGATAGATGAGCATGTTGCTGCATTCCGGACATTGCCCGGCCAGGTTCTTGGCCAAGCCATAGTCTTCTGGCCTGGGCTTACCGTCGTAACCACTGGTATGCTTTTCCAGCACGCTGGCAATGGCATCGGCGCAGGAGAGAATAGACTTGCCCTCTTCCCAGGCAATGGACGGGCAGCGGATACCGCGGAGTTGCTTCACCAGCGAAGCCACCTCTACTCCAGCCCTCAGCGCTAGAGAGATAAGTCGGCAGGTGGCTTCAAGCTGGGCAGAGGCACAGCCGCCGGCTTTACCCAGATTGGAAAAGACCTCAAAAATGCCTTGCTCATCGGAATTTACGGTCACATAAAGAGAGCCACAGCCGGTAGTTACTCTTTCCGTTATCCCGGTGGTTATTTTCGCCCTTTTCCTGGGGGTAAGTTTGCCCTCTTCAGTCCTTTCTTTTTTGCCGGTGGTAAGTACCTGGGCGTCACGGCTTCGGTCGCGGTAAATGGTTATTCCCTTGAGTCCCTCCTCATAGGCAAGCATATATACCTTGGAGACATCTTCCCGGGTGGCCTCCTGGGGGAAATTGACCGTTTTCGAAACGGCATTGTCGGTGGACTTCTGGAAGGCAGCCTGCATCCTGACGTGCCATTCCGGGGTTATCTCATGAGCGGTAACAAATAACCGTTTCATTTTGTCGGGCACGTCGTTAATATCGCTGAGGTGAGTGCCGTCAGCCAGCTTCTGCATCAGCTCCTCGGAGTAGAAACCGCCGCTCTGAGCCGCCTCCTCAAAATAGGGATTGACTTCGACGAGCCGAGCACCATCCAGAATATTCTTGGTGTAACTCAGGGCGAAAAGAGGCTCGATGCCGCTAGAGCAGCCTGCGATCATACTCAGGGTGCCGGTGGGCGCTATTGTAGTGCGTGACGCGTTTCTCACCTTGGGGCTGCCAGAAATATCATAGATTCTTCCCTTAAAGGCGGGAAAGACGCCACGTTCCTTGCCCAATTCCACCGAGGCTTTCGTTGCCTCTTCATTGATGAATTGCATAATATCAGTGGCAAGCTGAAGTGCCTCTTTTGAGTCATAAGGGATACCCAGCCTGATTAACGTATCGGAAAATCCCATTACGCCAAGCCCGATTTTCCTCGTCTTTCTGGTCATTTCGGCTATCTGGGGCAGGGGGAATTTATTGACATCAATGACATTATCTAAAAACCTGACGGTGGTCTTTATGGTCGCTGCCAGCTTGGAATAGTCAATCTCGGCAGTCCCGTTTTTGTTGCGCAGCATCCTGGCGAGATTAATTGAGCCCAGGTTACATGATTCGTAGGGGAGCAGGGGCTGCTCGCCGCAGGGGTTGGTGCTTTCAATATTGCCTAAATGGGGAGTGGGGTTATCTTGATTGATGCGGTCAATAAAGACAATGCCCGGGTCTCCAGTTCTCCAGGCCATCTCCACGATGGTGTCAAACACCTTTTTGGCATTGAGCTTACCCGCGACTTCTTTGGTGCGTGGATTAACGAGGTTATAATCAGTGCCCGCCTTGGCGGCTTTCATAAATTCGGCGGTGACGGCTACGGAGATATTAAAGTTAGTGAGGGCAGTCGGGTCATCTTTGGCGGTGATGAACTTCATGATATCAGGGTGGTCAACATTAAGGATACCCATATTTGCGCCGCGGCGCATCCCCCCTTGTTTAATGACATCAGTGGCGGTATCAAAGGCCCGGATAAAGGAAACCGGGCCACTGGCCACCCCACCAGTAGAACCAACTCTATCTTTTTCCGGTCTCAATCTGGAGAAGGAAAACCCGGTCCCGCCACCGCTTTTATGGATGAGCGCCGTATTTTTCACTGAGTCAAAGATAGAATCCATTGAGTCCTCAATAGGCAGGACAAAGCAGGCGGACAGTTGCCCCAACTCCCTTCCCGCGTTCATCAGTGTGGGGGAGTTAGGCAGGAACTCGAGACTTGCCATCAGCTGGTAAAATTCGTCTTCTCTTGCTCTGACATCTGCCTTCGGGTCGTAAATCAGTTCCGCCGAGGCAATAGCCTCGGCTACACGGCGGAACATCTCCTCCGGCGTCTCGATAACCTGCCCCTGTTTATCCTTCTTTAAATATCTTTTTTGCAGAACGTGAAGCGCGTTTTCGGTAAGATTAACGCCAGAAACCGGTTGTCTTTTCGGCTTGGCGGTAGCAGTCCTTCTCATTTTGGTTTTCGCCTCCTCTGCGTGTTTTCGTTCTTCTGCAGCCAGGATTTCCTCCACCACCGTCAGTATGTCGGTATCGGTTGGTAAGCGAATTTGCCAGCGCGGTGGCTTTAGCACCAAGTCTTCCATTCCGGGCAAGGTTGGTGGTTGTGGTAAGGATTGCTGTTCCAGACGTTCAATCACCTGTGAAGTGAGCCGCTCGACCAGTTTGCGGTCGGCAATGCCCATAGACTCGGCAGCGGCAAAGACAATGCGGGCAATCTGGGTGCGACTGGGAGAATTTACACCGCTCTCTTTTTCACCACGATTATTTGGCATAAACGGCCTCCAGATTTAATATATTTACTTTACTTCACCTATCAAGGAAGGCCAGAGAAATAACGTATCTATTTTCACCGTATCCAAAGCCCCTAGATTCCATAGGTAAATTCTTCACAGTATTATTAACCTTAAAAAGTTTATAGCAT
>JAUWBK010000123.1 GCA_030605045.1 Dehalococcoidia bacterium | reverse complement strand
CTCAAGCTAACCTGCAACCGAATGGAACTCGGTGAACCTGACGCCAGCGGGCGGCGACGACCGATACCGATTAAGGGAAGTGAATTTACCACCGAATTTGACTCCATAATTGCGGCTATCGGGCAGGTGCCAGATATTCCCGCTGAATTCAACCTGAAACTGGGTAGAGGCAATACCATTCAGGCTAATGCGGAGACATTAGCTACCAGTATGAATGGGGTCTGGGCGGGTGGGGATGCCGTTAGCGGCCCGGCTTCCGTGATTGAGGCAATTGCCGCCGGCCGAAGAGCCGCCTCTGCCATAGATAAGTACCTTGGTGGTACGGGAGATATTACCGAAGTATTGACCCCGGAGATTGAGTTCAACCCCTGTGTGAGCAAGGAAGAAGGCTTCTTTGACTGGGCAAGAGCGGTAATGCCGGCTCTCCCGGTGAAGCAACGGATTAGCAACTTCAAGGAAGTAGAGCTCGGCCTGGACGAGGAAGCAGCGATTAAAGAAGGTAAGCGCTGCCTGCAGTGTGCCGTCAGGTGTCTCATCACCCCGCCACCGCTGCCGCCAAAGCGGGGAAAGAGTAAATATCAGCAGCGAGAAAAGGTAGCCGTCAGTTAATGGAGGATGTTCAAAGTGCTCTTGTCAAGTTGCTAAGGACAGGAGGTAATAACCATAGTAGAAGCTGATATTAAAGATAAACTGAACGAGATTTTATCCCATTACAGCGGCCAGAGAGACGAGCTTATTCCTATTCTGCAAGAAGCTCAAGAGCAGCTTGGCTACTTACCATCAGAGGTAATGCTGAAAGTGGCCAAGTTCCTCCGGCTTCCAGAGAGCACCGTTTTTGGGGTGAGTACCTTCTACGCCCAGTTCAAATTTTCCCCCACCGGTAGAAAGAAGGTAAGGTTATGTCGTGGCACTGCCTGCCATGTTCGGGGGGCGCCACGTATCCTTGATGAAGTAGAGAAACATTTAGGCATCAAGCCGGGAGAAACCACTGACGACCTGGAGCACAGTCTGGAAACGATTGCTTGCTTTGGTTCTTGCGCCTTAGCTCCGGTTATAGTGGTTGACGATAATGTTTACGGACGCATGACCCCGAAAAAAGTGGCCCAAATCCTGGGTAATGCTAAAAGCAATTAGTGAAGATTTAACCATGAACTTTGCTGAAATCAGAAATCAGGCAATCGCGGAGTGGGAAGCCCTACAAAATAGTGATAAACCCCACATCCTGATTGGTAGTGCTACCTGTGGTCGTGCCGCCGGTGCTGGGCCGGTGCTTGAGGCGATTAATGCCACGTTAGCGCAGCACAATCTGGAAGCCATTATCACCCAGGTTGGCTGCATTGGCCTTTGCTATGCCGAGCCTCTGGTAGACATAGTGAAGCCAGATCGTCCTCGTATTTGTTATCGCGATGTTACTCCAGAAACCGTCCCCCAGCTGATAGAAGATTACCTTATTAATGATAACCCTCGGGCTGACTTAGCTCTGGGCACCTTGGGTGATGGCAGTATCGATGGTATCCCTAAACTTTTTGAGTTACCCATGCTTAAACCCCAGGTGCGCATCGCACTACGTAACTGCGGGATTATTGACCCGGAGACTATCAATCAATACATTGCCAACGGTGGCTACAGTGGACTGGAGAAAGCACTGGGGATGCCCCCAGAAGCAGTAATTGAGGAAATCAAAAAATCAGACTTGAGGGGTCGTGGCGGTGCCGGCTTCCCCACCGGTCTGAAATGGGAATTCTGCCACAAATCCCCGGGTACGGTAAAGTACCTGATTTGTAATGCTGATGAGGGCGACCCGGGTGCCTTCATGGACAGGTCCCTTTTAGAAGGAGACCCTCATGCGGTTCTGGAAGGTATGCTCATCGGTGCTTATGCTATCGGGGCAACCGAGGGCTATATCTATATCCGCGCCGAGTATCCCCTGGCGATTCAGCGCTTAAAACTGGCCCTTCAGCAGATGACCGAGTACGGACTGTTAGGTGATAATATTCTGGGTTCTAACTTAAGTTTTCACCTCAAAATCAAAGAAGGGGCAGGGGCTTTTGTCTGCGGTGAGGAAACAGCGATGATGGCCTCAATTGAAGGCAAGCGAGGCATGCCTCGTTCCCGTCCCCCCTTCCCCGCCCAGTCTGGCCTGTGGGGTAAACCGACCAACATCAATAACGTGGAGACCTGGGCTAATGTGTCAGCAATTATGCAGCAGGGTGCTGATTGGTACGCCAGCTATGGTTCAGAAAAGAGCAAGGGCACCAAAACCTTTGCCCTAGCCGGTAAGATAAATCGTACCGGGCTTATTGAGGTGCCGATGGGAATCTCCCTCCAAGAAATTGTCAATGATATTGGCGGGGGCATTCCCGGTGGCAAGCAATTCAAGGCAGTGCAGACTGGTGGCCCTTCAGGAGGTTGTCTGCCCGCCAGTCGGCTAAACCTGCCGGTTGACTATGAGTCACTGACCGAGGCCGGTTCCATTATGGGCTCGGGCGGTATGGTGGTGATTGATGAGGATACCTGTATTGTCGATATTGCCCGCTACTTTCTTTCCTTCACCCAGGCTGAGTCCTGTGGCAAATGTGTTCCCTGCCGGCTGGGAACAAAGCAAATGCTCGATATGCTGGAGAATATCTGTAATGGCAAAGGCAAGCCTGAGTACCTTGACCTGCTTCTCGAAATGAGTGAGCAAATTAAAGCCGGTTCGCTCTGCGCTCTAGGTGGGACGGCACCTAACCCAGTGCTGACCACCATCCGCTATTTCCGTGATGAGTACGAGGCTCATATCAAGGAAAAAAGATGCCCCGCGTTAGCCTGTCCGCAACTGGTTTCTTATTATATCTTGCCCGACAAATGCCAGGGCTGCGGTATTTGTCTCCGGAACTGTCCGGTTGAAGCTATCTCCGGAGATAAGCGGATGGTACACGTTATTGACCAGGCTAAATGCAGCAAATGTGGCACTTGCCTCGATGTTTGCCCAAGTCGATTTGGGGCGGTGGTGAAGGTTTCCGGTGAAAAGGTGGCAGTCCCCAGGAAGCCTATTCCGGTGACGGCACCAAAACCAACTACCAGGGCTTCTGGCGAATCTTCCAATGAAGAGGCATGATGGAAAAGATTACATTAACCATTGATGGCCAAAAAATTACAGCCAGCGAGGGAATGACGGTGTTAGAGGCCGCCCAGACGGCTGACATCTATATCCCTACCCTCTGCTCCGACCCTGATCTAGAGCCATACGGGTCCTGCCGCCTCTGCGTGGTTGAGATCGAAAATATGCGCGGTCTGCCCACTGCCTGCACCACGCCCGCCACCGATGGCATGGTAGTGCACACCGAGACACCAGCCGTCAATGAGGTGCGCCACCTCGCCGTTGATTTGCTTATCGCTGACCACCCTATCGACTGCCTCACCTGCCGTAAAAATCAGCAGTGTGAGCTGCAGAAAGTGTCCGCCTATCTCGGTATTACCGAGCGACGTTTTCCACAGACGAACCGTGAATTCCCGGTTGATAACAGTAATCCTTTCTTTGACCTTGACCGTAATTACTGCATCCTTTGCGCCAAGTGCGTGCGCACCTGCGATGAGGTAACCGGTGTTGGGGCGAT
>JAUWBK010000026.1 GCA_030605045.1 Dehalococcoidia bacterium | reverse complement strand
CCGGAGTGATTCGTCAGTCATTAAAGAAATCAAAGCTTGAGCTAGTTTTTCCGCATCTTGGGGTGGTACTAATAGACCCTCAGTACCGTGAGTCACTACGCTGGCATAACCTTCTATATTCGAGGCAACAATTGGCTTACCGACGGCCATCGCCTCAAGCAAAACGATACCAAAACTTTCCCAGCCGGTGGCCGGGCAACAAACAATGTCAGCAGTTTTATAGTATCTAGGCAAATCACGGTAAGAGGCATAGCCGATAAAAACAACATCCTTTAAGCCGTCCCGTCTAACTCGTCTTTCATATTTTTTTCTCAGTCTGATGCCAGGGCCGACGACGATAAGGCGCGCATCGGGAATTTCTGGCTTAATCTGCTGGTAAGCTTCCAATAGATGGTCCAGGCCCTTTCGTTTCTCCAGACGACCAACAAACAGGATATTCAACTTACCGTCACGGAATTCTTCGATAGGCAGTACGTCAGGGGAGAAATGCCCTGCATCTATGCCATTGGGAATAATGGTATAGTCGTCGGGGAAATGCTTATTTACATATTTCATAGCTGGCTGGGAAACGGCAATTTTACCATCAAGCTTGTGGAACCACTTCTTCAAGATTAATTTACCAATCGGCGTGCCGAAGCTGTACCAGGGCTTACCCCCAGAAGCATGGAAGGTACCTACGTTTGGTACGTTAGACAGGCGGAGCACGGTAGTACATAGCATTGGCATTAAAGGTTCATGAAGGTGACAGATATCAAAGTTTTCCCGGTCAAGTACCGCCTTTATTCTCGATGATAGCCATGGGGATAGGGTAATGCGAGCAATAGAGCCGCTGACCGGAACCGGCCGGGGTTTACCTATGGAGATAAACCGGTCACCAAAGGTGGAGACGGCTTTAGATGCGGGAGCAATGATCTTCACCTCATGACCTATCTGGGTGAAATGCTTCTCTAGGCAGGAAATGTGATTGCAAACACCCCCGGGGTAGGCAAAGTCATAGGGGGAGACTAATGCTATCCTCATAGGTAGTGTCTAAAAACCTCCCTGCGGGATTACTCGGGCAGTTTTTCCTTACCAGCTTGTGGAATGTTGGCAATGAATTCTTCTACCATCCGGTGTGCTTCGTCATCAGTATATTGGATAGGGGGTGACTTCATAAAATAGGCTGATGGCGCTACCAGTTCCCCGCTTAGGCTATGGTCTAGAGCAAGCTTACAGCACCTTATGGCATCAATCACCACCCCGGCTGAGTTAGGGCTATCCCAGACCTCGAGCTTTAACTCCAGGTTTAGTGGAACATCACCAAAGGTTCGCCCTTCCATCTTAATGTAGCAAAACTTGCGGTCGTTCAGCCAGGGCACATAATCACTGGGACCGACGTAGATATTATCGGGGTCAATCTTGTAATCCAGTTGAGAGGTAACCGCCGTGGTTTTCGATATCTTCTTTGACTCGAGCCGTTCTCGCTCCAGCATATTATAGAAGTCGGTATTACCGCCAAAGTTCATCTGATAGGTTCGTTCCAGCTTGACGCCACGGTCTCGAAACAGCCGGGTAAGCACACGATGGGTAATAGTAGCGCCAACCTGTGATTTGATATCATCACCAATTACCGGAAGTCCCTTTTCGGCAAAGCGTTTCTGCCAATATTTCTCACGAGCAATAAAAACTGGGATACAATTGATAAAGCCACAGCCAGCCGCCAGCACCTGCTCGATGTACCACTTGGTTGCCTCTTCGCTACCGACGGGTAAATAGTTAATCACGACATCAGTCTTAGTTTCCTTGAGGATTTTAACAATGTCTGCCGTTGGTCCGGGAGCTTTCTGGATTATTTGAGACAGGTACTTACCAAGGCCATCGTGGGTCATACCCCGTTGGACGATGACGCTGGTAGCCGGCACATCGCAAAATTTGAAAGTGTTATTTGGCGGAGTAAAAATTGCTTCCGCTAAGTCTTTGCCCACCTTGTTTTTATCAATATCAAAAGCGGCGACGAAATTGATGTCACTGATGTGGTATCCTCCGAGGTTAACATGCATTAACCCGGGCACAAACTTATTCTCTTTCGCCTTACTATAATAATGGAAACCTTGGACTAGTGACGAACTGCAGTTGCCAACTCCGATGATGGCTACATTTATTTTGCTCATAGTTTAACTTACCCCCCTTTTCACGCTACACTTAAGGCAATCGGCTTACCTCTTGGCAACACCTCCTCTTTGACACCGCTTGAAACTATACCCTTATTAGTTGCAAGCTGTCAAGACTTAAGTAATTTTACGCGGGGGAAATTTAGCGAAATAAGAATCGAGTAACTAACGGTTCTGGGATAGGAAAACCTTTTTTGGTTGCCACTGCCCTCTTTCCGGATCAAAGCGCAGCACACCTAAGAAGTGTCCATCAAGGGTATAGGTACGGCAGTGAGTTTCAATGGGGGACACCAGGGAGGCTTCTTCGAGGTACTCAGTTAGACCAATGTTATTGTTGGCTAAGGCCACTGGTGCTCCGCTCCTTATGGCACGTTCGGTGGTATCATTAACCACCATCGCTCTCCAGGGTAAAAGTGCGGTATCTATAGGATGAACGAAGTGTTGCCAGTAACCGTAGCGGAAAGCGTCCTCAAGCTGAGGTATGGAAACCGCAGTCTTGATATCAAAAGGACCGTAGCTTAGGCGGATCAGGCTTTTTAAATTGGCACCACAACCCAGAGATTGTCCTAGGTCATGGGCTAGGGAGCGGATATAGGTGCCCTTACCACATTCTACTTCTACTGTAACTACCGGCGGTTGCCAGTCGACAATCTCCAATTTATAAATTTTAGTCGGTCGACTTTTCCGCTCTACCCTGATGCCGGCCCGTGCCAGTTCATAGAGTCGCTGCCCTTGATGCTTCACCGCACTATACATTGGTGGAATCTGCTGAGTTATACCACGAAAGGCAGCGAGTGCCGACTCTAGTTGTTCTCGGCTAACACCGGAAGGGTCTCTCTTCTGAGTAACCTTACCGCTGGCATCGTAGGTGTCTGTAGTCACGCCCAATTCAATCTGAGCCCGATAAGTTTTAGTGGCGTCTGCCAGAAACTCGATAATACGGGTTCCCTGTCCGAGACAAACCGGCAGGACACCGGTAGCTGTCGGGTCAAGGGTACCGGCATGCCCCACCCGCCGCTCGCCACTGAGCCGTTTCACCAAGGCGACAACACTAAAGGAAGTCTTACTACAAGGCTTATCAATATTTAGTATTCCATCCACAGACATTTTCTTCCCGCGAAAATACCCCATCCTAGGGGTGTCTAAGAAGGGCGTTAGCCCACCATACTGACGCAGTGTTCAGTGGTCTGTTGAACTGACTTGGTCAATTAGTCGCATGAGGTGGTCGCCACGCTCAATAGAATCGTCCCAGTGAAAGCTTAATTCCGGAATACGCCGTAACCGCAGATTCTTAGCTAACTCTTTGCGCAAGAAACGTGAAGCCCCAGTTAATGCGTTTAGGGTCTCTTGTTTTTCTTCTTTACTGCTGATACAACTGACAAATACTTTGGCACGCCTGAGGTCAGGAGAGGTAACCACCTCAGTCACGGCAACAAAAGTGCCAAGTCGTGGGTCTTTGACTTGGCGCCGAAGCAGTTCACTGATTTCTTGGCGAATGAGATTATTTACTCGCTCAATGCGATGTGACACAATTAGCAGGCTCCCTTGAGGACTATTTATTGCTGATTAGGCGGCTTTTTCCATCCTGAAGAATTCCAGTATGTCACCAACTTGAAACTCGCTGAAGTCCTTGATGCCAATACCGCACTCGTAGTCCGCGGCCACTTCTCTCACATCATCCTTAAAACGCTTCAGGCTACTAACCGTTGATTCGTGCACTATTTCTTCCCCCCGCCGCACCCTAACTGAGGCATTACGACTTACTTTACCTTCAGTAACATAGACACCAGCTACCTTCGTCCCCTTACCAGCAGGGAAAATGGCCCGCACTTCAGCCTGTCCCTCAATAACCTCAACGTAAGAGGGCTCCAGCAAGCCTTTGAGTGCCTTGTCCACATCATCGATTAAGTTATAAATGACGTCATAGTGGCGGATGTCGATACCTTCCGTATTAGCCAGTCGACGGGCGCCTTCCTCGGTGCTGACGCCAAAACCAATTACCAGTCCCTTTGAAGCAGTGGCTAACATAACATCACTCTCGGTAATATTGCCGGTACCACTATGGATGATTCTGACCTGAACTTCCTCGGTTCCCAAACGTTCTAGTGAACTTCTGATTGGTTCGAGACTACCTTGGACATCAGTCTTGAGAATAACTTTAAGTCCTTTTACTTGCCCGGTGGTTATTTGGTCGTAAAGATTAGTCAGGCTCACTGCTTTGGGTGAAGCTTTTTCTTTTATCTCCGCCTTATGTTTTTCGATTAAAGCCTGGGCTTGATGTTCATTGCTCACTGCGGTTAACGTATCCCCGACTTGAGGTACGCTACTTAAGCCGAGAAGCCCAACCGGGGTGGCTGGTCCGGCCTTCTTCATCTGCTTGCCAATATCGTTAAACATGGCTCTTACTCTGCCCCAGGTGGTACCAACAACTATGGTGTCACCAAGCTTTAAAGTTCCGTTATTAACCAATACCGTGGCTAATGGCCCTCTAGACCTATCCATTTCCGCTTCGATAACTACTCCGGTGGCTGGTCCTGAAGGGTTGGCTTTTAGCTCCTCCACTTCCGCCACGACTAGTAGATTTTCCAGCAGCTCAGTGATACCTATCTTCTCTTTAGCTGAAATTGGCACACAGACAGTATCACCTCCCCATTCCTCAATAAGCAAGCCAGCGTCAGCTAGCTGCTGTTTTACCAGCTCCGGGTTAGCCTCGGGCTTATCAATTTTATTGATGGCAACGACGATAGGCACACCGGCCGCCCGAGCGTGGTCGATAGCTTCTTGGGTTTGTGGCATTACCCCGTCATCAGCCGCCACCACCAAAATGGTGATGTCAGTTATCTGCGCACCATGGGCTCGCATTGCAGTAAAGGCTTCATGGCCGGGGGTATCTAAGAAAGTAATCTTTTGCTCATCGGCCGTTACTTGATAGGCACCAATGTGTTGTGTGATGCCTCCAGCTTCGGTAGCCATGACGTTGGTTTGTCGGATGGCATCAAGCAATCTCGTCTTACCGTGATTAACGTGCCCCATGACGGTAACTATCGGGGGTCGTGGCTGTAGGTTGCCGGTTGCCTCAACTGACAACTGCCGATGCTTCCTCATCTCACTAATGACGCTGGCTGACCTTTGTGCTGTCCGAGGCTGTGGGCGTGCTTCATAACCATAAGCAGCTGCCACCGCGGCGGCGGTTTCATAGTCAATGACCTGGTTTATGTTAGCCATAATGCCATTTCGCATCAGTTGTTTGATGACCTCAATGGCACTAATCTGGAAAAGGTCAGCCAATTGCCTCACGCTTGAGGAATGAGGCAGCTCAATCTGGCGTGTCTTGGCGGTTGCCGGCTGGTCACTGACCTCCTCAGTTACGGGCTCCGCAACATCATCCGGTTTACTTACCTTGGCCACTAATTAGCTCCTTTTAGTAAGTCTTTAGCATATTTCATCAGCTGTTCTCGATTGTCCGGGGTAAGGTGGCTGCGTAAAGCGTATTCTAGCCGATTACCTTTTAACCCGGTCTCCCAACACTCCCACACTGGGCAGAGATAAGCACCACGTCCCCTTTTCTTCCCGTTAGTATCAATCTCTATATTACCATCAGGAGCATGTACCAGGCGAATTAATTCACGCTTGGCCTTTACCTGGCGGCAAGCGAGGCAAGTCCGTCGAGGTATATGCTTGATGGGCACAGAATGGAAGCTAGTACTCTTCATCCTCATCAAGAAGTCCCGAGTCAAGGCGCCGTTTCTTAAGCTTGATGCCATCCTCAGCACTTTCCTTGCTGGAAGCGCTCTTCCTTTTCTTCTTCTTTGCTTTATCTCCTGGCTTATCTGGTTTCGGACCCAAAATGTCCTCAGCAAACCGAAGCTCAGGCTTGTCTTTCGTTAATTCGGGTGTAAAGAAGACCGGTGGTTGAGCAAATACTTCTTCCGGAGTCGGCGACGGTTCGGTAGGTACAGGAGTTGGTTCGAGAATAGCTGGCATTTCCGCCAGAGGCTCCTCGGCAACTACGGCCTCTTCTTCTTTTGCTTCTGCCTCGGCTATCGGTTTCGCTTCAGCCTTCTCTGCCTCAGCGACTGAGGCACTCTTAATGTCAATTCGCCATCCCGTCAATTTGGCAGCAAGCCTAGCATTCTGCCCTTCCTTACCAATGGCAAGTGAGAGTTGTTTATCTGGGACGACTACCGTGGCTATTCTCTCCTCCTCGTTTAGCTCAACACTTAATATCTGGGCCGGGCTAAGGGCATTAGTAATAAAGGTAGCGGTATCTGGACTCCACATAATAACGTCTATCTTTTCCCCGTTTTGCTCATTGACAATATTTTGTATTCTGATGCCGCGCAGTCCAACACAGCAACCAACCGGGTCAATACCTTCCTGGCGTGCGGCCACTGCTACCTTGCTCCGATAGCCAGCTTCACGGGCAATCGATTTTATTTCCACAGTCCCGTTGTAAACCTCAGGAACTTCTAATTCGAGGAGTCGGCGGAGTAAATCAGGGTGAGAGCGTGAGACCACTACCCGAGGTCCTTTAGTGGTCCGCACCACCTGCAAAATGCAAACTTTAAGACGCTGACCTACCCGGTACCTTTCGTTGCGCATCTGCTCTGAGGCCGGTAAGATTGCCTCAGTTCGGCCTAGGTCAATAAAGACTTGCCCGGGCTCAATCCGCTGCACCAGTCCGGTAATGACCTCTTCTTCTTTATCCGTATATTCCTCAAGAATGGCACTATGTTCGGCTTCATGGAGACGCTGCAAGATAACCTGTTTTGCCGTTTGTGCGGCAATGCGTCCGGCATTATACGGAGTAGCTTCTACCATGATGATATCGCCAATCTGGGCGTCTGATTTGAATTTGCATGCCTCATCTGACGATATCTCAAGACGACTATCAGATGACCGTTCGACGACAGTTTTCTCCGCCCATACTTCAACCCGGCCACTATTAGGATTAATCTTGACCGAAATATTCTGGTTAGGGGTAAAATTATCCTTCCTATAGGCGGATACCAGCGCTGCTTCTACTGCCGAGAGAACTACTTCTTTAGGCAGGTTCTTCTCCGCCGAGAGTTGAGTAATAGCCAGTAGAAAGTCACTCTTCATCTCAGATTAAACTCTCCAATATTACATAATTAAAAAAGTGGGATGAAACCCACTTAGTTAGTTTACTAGCGTTCTGCTAAAGTATAGCATGATTAAGACCAAAATACAAGCCTCCGCAACAAATCTTCTAATTCCTTTCGCCAAAAATCTTAGTGCCGATTCTTATGATATTGGCACCTTCCTCGGGCGCGATTTTATAAGAATTGGTCATTCCCATGGAGAGATACTTCATCTCGGTATTAGGTAGTTCAACTTTCTTCATTTTCTCAAATAGTTTTTTCATTGCCACGAAATAGGGCCTCGAATCTTCCGGATCTCCGGAAAGAGGTCCCATAGTCATCAGCCCCATTAATCTGATGTTAGGCAAAGCGGAAATCTCTTTGGCTAATTGTTCGGTATTTTCCGGGAGGACGCCTGATTTTTGTGCTTCTCGACCAATGTTTACCTCAATCAGAACTGGCATTACTTTACCAATCTGGGCACATCTTTTATCAATCTCATTGGCTAATTCAAAAGAGTCCACGGTTTCGATCATATCAAATATTTTTACCGCTTTTTTCACCTTATTTTTTTGCAGGTGTCCGATGAAATGCCATTTTGCTTTATTAGCGATTAGCTCATAGGCTCTTTCTGCTTCTTGAACGTAGTTTTCACCGACGATTTTTATCCCGGCTTCAATTGCCTCTAGGATTTCTTCCGGTTTTCTGGTTTTGGCGGCCGCGACTAATTGGACTCCTTCCGGTAATTCACTTAATATTTGGCTCACATTCTGCTTAATCGTCATGAGTAACTCAGTCCTTGAGCATCGGTGAAAGTGTCTTCAACATTTGGCAAGCAAGGTTTTAATTTATTCGGCACCAATTTCTTCCAGTTGTTTCTGCCGCTCTTCGTGCCAGGCTTTGATTCCTTCCTCATATTCTCCATAAACTTTTTTCAGTTGTTCATTATAGGCTTCTATGACTTCCCGCTGATAGGCTTCTTGTTGCTCCCGATAAGCTTTTAACTTCTCCTGATATTCCCGGTAAGCTTTTAACTGCTCCTCATAGGCTTGTTGTTGCTCGCTTCTTTCCATCCCTAAGGCACCGAGGAGTTCGCAAGATGAGAGAACCGGCAGAGCGGCTAATAGCACTACCAGTGAAAGAGCTTGCCATATTTTCATTTTATCCTCCTGTTAACCCTTTTGATTCACTTTTTACGTAATATTTTATACCATTTAAGCCCAATTATCTAGAAAGGTTTGATTCCTTTTGGCGTTTAAATTTTGGTTCTCCACGGTGGCTTGAGGATAGGGTGACTAAAATGCTATAGTATTACGAAGTAACCGTCTTGTTTTTCACCAAGCTAAGGAGGGACTTTATTTACATTTGTACCCGGGGGAGTGCCGGAACTGGCAGACGGGCCAGACTTAGGATCTGGTGTCGCAAGACGTGGGGGTTCGAGTCCCCCCTTCCCCACTTAGCACAAAGTGTGAATGGAGAGACAAGTAATGAACCTTAAACTGGTGCTGGAGGAGACAGTAAACCGCTTTGCGGGGAGGACCGCCATCATTTCCGGCGAGCGTAAGGTATCTTATGCCGAGCTGGATGAGGCCTCAAATAAAGTAGCTAATGCCTTGCTCAAAATGGGGGTGGGGAAAGGCGACCGGGTGGTAACATTATTAGCGAATAGCCCGGAATTTGCTACCGTCTACTTTGGCGTAATCAAAGCTGGTGGTATCGCGGTTCCTCTGGATATCAGATATAAGATTGAAGAGTTAGCCTCCTTGTTTGGTAACTGTCAGCCGAAGGTTTTGGTGGCGGAAAGTGACCTTCTGGAACCACTAGTCCCGGCCTTATCACGGTTTGACTCGATTAAGCATGTCATCGACTTAGATTCCAAGTATGAAGGCCAATTCCCTAGCTATCGGGAGATTATGGCCACGAGTTCACCACAGAGAGTTGAGGTAGCCTTGGAGCCCGGCGATATAGGCACTATTTCTTATACTGGAGGACCGACTAATCGTCCCCGGGGCGCGGCTTTGTCGCATTATAGCCTAGTCACTGAGGCAATTATATCCGCGGATGGGTTTGCGCAAACTGATAAGGACAACGTGATGTTATTTGCTTTACCGATGTATCACATGTTTGGCCTAGCCTCAATATTGCTGACTTCGGTATATAAAGGCAGCACGGTGGTAATAGTACCAGGAACAGGTAGATCTATTACCAGTTTTCTGGAAACTATTGAGCGGGAGAGGGGCACTATATATATGGGAGTACCCTATATCTATGCCTTGGCGATTAATGTCGCCGAGCGGGAGGGGGTAAATTATGATTTGAGTTCCATCCGCTTGTGGTGCAGTGGTGGCGCCACTTTGACGACTGACATTATACAGCAGTTCAAGCAGTATTATGGTGCCGATATTCTTGATATCTGGGGACTGACCGAAGCGGTGTCTCATGTTACCTATCATCCTGTAGATGGCATAAGGAAGCTTGGTGCCTCAGGAAAGGCTTTGCCTGGCTGGGAAATAAAGGCAGTAGATGAT
>JAUWBK010000132.1 GCA_030605045.1 Dehalococcoidia bacterium | reverse complement strand
TGAGCCTGTCCTTCAAGCACTAGACATTGACTTACGTTACGCGGGTCCAGGAGCACCAGACAGCAAGCCAGATATACCGGTCGGAGAGGACGGTTATCAAGATGAATGGGGAGTGATACGCCGCAAACCACCCAGTTCTCTTTATTACGACATGGTGAAGTCTCCACTCGCCGGGCCAATAACGATTCAGGATATTGTTAACTTTCCCTGGCCTGACCCCAGTGACCCTGGTTATACTCGAGGGCTGCGCGAACGACTTCTGGATTATCGAGAGAACACTGATTATGCCATCGTGTTGCGCCTCCCTTCAGTGTTTGTGCATACAACCCAGTATCTACGGGGCTTTGAAGACTGGTTTATAGACCTAGCTGCGGATAGGAAATTGGCCGGCGCTTTATTTGATGCGGCCACGGAACAGAGCTGCGCCCTGGCTGAAGAAATCCTGAAAGTGGGAGGTGACCTCGCTGATGTGGTGTATACCAGTGACGACATGGGGTTTCAGAATGGGCTCATGGTTTCCCCTGAGCTTTACCGCGAGCTATTCAAGCCCCGCCACCAAAAATTCTTTGATACGGTTAAGAAACACACTTCTGCTTTTATTCATTTTCACTGCTGTGGTTCTATCTACAAGCTATTAGACGACCTGATTGAGCTCGGGGTCGATGTTATTCATCCGGTACAGGTAGCTGCCAAAGATATGGACTCCGGTATACTGGCACCGGAATTTGGCAACCGATTGAGTTCCTGGGGTGGTATAGATACCCAGAAAGTATTGCCTAAAGGAACCACCGAGGAGGTAAAGGCTGAAGTCAGGCGGCGTATCAGGGACTTCGCGCCTGGCGGCGGATATATCCTTTCTGCGGTGCACGATATTCAGCCTGATGTGCCGGTGGAAAACATCATCGCTATGTACGAAGCGGGAAGAGAGTACGGCAAGTACCCGATTGCTCAGGACTGAGACGGTTAGTCGTTTACACCCCACACCATTCCAAGATGAATGAAGCCAGAACCTTGGTGCAGTCTATCACTGAGTCTAAATCAACATATTCATTGACCCCGTGGATGTTTCCGCCATCAGGCCCGAAAGAAATTGCGGGCATATTGAAGTACGGCGCCAATCGCGTGTCCATCCCCCAGGTGGCACCAGTAATGAGGGCATTTGAGGCTAAAATCTTATCGGCACAAGATTTGAAAGCTAAGACAAATGGGTCGTCTGGGGCTTGCTCCCAAGCCTCGGCTCTCCTTTCCAGCCAGACTATCTCCGGTGGGTACTGGCTCAACCATTCGTCACGCTGGGCAACATTGCTTACCGTCTGCTGAACCTGATGCTTGACTTCAGCAACATTTTCGCCCGGGATGTATGACATTCGGCACTCAATCTCGGCCCAACCGGCTACCGTTGAAATCCAGTCGCCGGCGCGGTAGGTCCCGATATTGAGATGACACGACCGTTCGGAATCTATCTCAAAAAGGGGGTAATGCTTTTCTTGAGCTCGTTTCTCATCCAGCTCTATCAGTACCTGGTAAACTTTATTCATTTTGCCGATGGCGTTCACCCCGGTATGGGCAACACCGGCGTGGGCTGGCTTTCCCGTTACTCTGACCCGGAAAAAGATAACCCCGGGGTGGGCCAAAACTATTTTCATGTTTGGTTCCGGAATGACGAGTCCATCGGCGGTAAAGCCCTCAAGCAAGCAAGCCAGGGTACCTCCGCCGCCTAAAACTTCTTCCTCAATTACACTTTGCAGTATTACCGTGCCTTTGGGCTTCAACCCTGCGGCCAATAAAGTCTTTAGGGCAAAATAATTGGCAATCAGCCCAGCTTTCATATCACAGGCTCCTCGACCATAGAGTTTCCCTTCCGCTACCTTCCCTTCCCATGGAGAGAAGTCCCACTCCCCGGTTGGTTCAGGAGAGACCACATCAATATGCCCGTTCAGTATCAAGGACCTTGCCGAAGACTCGCCTTCAAGAATCCCGATGATATTGGGACGCCCTTTATACTCCCATCCCGAGTCAACAAAGGTTTTATGCTGGCAAACTTTCTCGCGGTCGGCCTCAAGCGAGATTACTTTTAACCCTAGATTTGAATACAGGCTTTGCATATATTTTTGACCATCGGTCTCTTGTCCAGTCTGGGTGGGAAATTGTACCAGCGTTTGCAACACTTGTATCATTTCCTCCCTCCCATCCTCTATAAGCTGGCAAACTTTTTGCCGAATCTCGTTTTGATTCATGGTACTGTCACCTTCTTTCTACCTATGAACGATAAACCGTCTTCTTCCCTAATGTCAATAATTAACTATTCGATATATAATAAGGGCGGTATAGCTAGCCCAATTTTTAGAATTATAGAGAGGGACATAAATACCTACAGGAGGATTTAGCAATGAACCTGTTTAATCTATCACCGAAGGTGGCTATAGTTACTGGCGGCAACCAAGGAATTGGCTTTGCCATCGCCAAGGGCCTTGCCACTGCCGGAGCCACCGTGATTATCGCCAATCGCCGAGCTGCCGAGGGGGAAAAGGCAGCCGAATCTTTAAGGAAAGAAGGTCTCAATGCCGTGGCCATTCCTTCCGATGTCACCAGTAAATCTTCCGTAGAAGCACTGGTGGCAAAGGTAATCAGCGATTTTGGGAGAATAGATATTCTAGTCAACAACGCCGGCGTTATGGTCAGAAAGCCAGTAGAAGCCATCACCGAAGAGGACTGGGATAGCGTGATGAATACAAATTTAAAAGGTATGTTCTTCTGCTGCCAGCTGGTGGGAAAAGAGATGATCCGAAATAAAAAGGGAAGAATCATCAATATCTCTTCCCTTCGCTCTCAAAAAATGGCGCCTAATCGGTCTGTTTATGCCATCTCAAAAGCAGGAGTTTTCAATTTGACCAGGGTGTTTGCCTATGAGTGGGGAAAGCACAATATCACGGTCAACGCCATCGCCCCCGGTACCATCATCACTGA
>JAUWBK010000040.1 GCA_030605045.1 Dehalococcoidia bacterium | reverse complement strand
TGGAGGCCCAAGCACGGGTCATTGAAGCCCAAAGCCCAGACGTTCTGGCCCTCCAGGAGGTCTCCCGAGGATGGGTTATCAATGGCTCGTTGGATATGCTGGCCTGGCTCTCACAACGACTCGAGTTACCCTACGTCTATGGGCCGACCGCAGGGCCCTTGTGGGGTAACGCCATCCTCACTCGCTACCCTATCCTAGAATGGGGGGCGGTAGACCTGCCACCCCGTGACCTGCTGATCCTGCGGGGCTTCCTGTGGGCGCGGCTGGCGGTTGGCGATGGCGAGGAACTCTTGGTGATCAATACCCATTATCATCACCCGGAAGAGGATACGGCTATTCGTGTAAGGCAGACGGAGGTTATCCTTGACTTCTGGGATGGCAAGGACCGGACGGTCTTCTTGGGTGACCTCAACACGCGACTTGGCGAAGAACCACTTGAGATGCTAAGCCAGGCTGGATTGGCCGACGCGATAGACCTGGCTGGCATCGAGCCAGGCTTTACTACTCCCCCGGAGGAGCCGCAGCACCGGATTGACTACATCTGGGTATCTGGAGACTTGAGTGTAAGGGACGCCGTCATCCCCCGGAGCTTAGCCTCAGACCACCTGCCGGTGGTTGTCACCATCGCACCGGAGCCCTGACTGTTCCCCTGTCGTCGGCTATTATCACCGAGGGTACACTCCTGCCTATGGTAATCCAAGCCTGTGCAGAGCATCGCTGCACCTCCTTTGCCTGTTATGCTCTAGGAGGTTAGCGTTTTCAGGGATGACGGTTTGTTGTTACTCTTCTGGGGAACACATTGTCGGTCCGTTAGCCCCGACTTATGTGGAACAATAGTTAACGTCTTAGAAATCCCATATTTATAGCGTGAAAGTGGCTAGTCTAGGAAGTGTAAGATGAATTCTATTCCCCAAGTGCCAGCTAAAGCAAAAAAGGTATGCTTTATTATCCGGCCAGCTCCACTGTAAAGGAGGAATTTCCACAGGGGAAAGCGAAGTGCGCCAGCAACAGCACCGGCGACATCAAAAAGTGGATTTGGTATTAATGCTAGTACAAAAAGAGTCACAGCTCCCCACCGCTTCATGCTATACTCCATACGCTGATATAGGCTGACGTTTTCAATAGCTGCACGTCCACTGTAGCCCAACAAGTAACCGGTCATTTCGCCTATTGTCCCTCCCACCCCTGAAATCAACCCTACAAATAAGGGGTTTAGGATCCCACCGAGTGTAAAAACCACCATCAAACCCGGCGCAGGCACGATAATGGTGGCGCTACAAAACATCGGTACCAGGAAGGCTCCCAAATAGCCGTAGCCTCCCAATCCCTCTATCATATTACGAAAAATATAGATGAGTACACAGAATATCAGGATAAAGAATAAGGCTAAGAACTTAAGGAGGTGTTCTCTACGCCAAAAGCCTTTCTTGGCCTGAGGCGCAGCCTCTTCTCGTGGCGGTAGTTCCAGCCCATGTCTTTTCAGCATAACAAATCTCGTTATCTGATTCTGCTTAATCCCAACTCGCGGATTCGTTCTTCTAAACCACGTTATTGCTGGCCGCCAAACTAAAGACGAAGCTATCCCTTTCATCTATTTGCCCCCTTTTCACTTCCTAGGCCTCTACCGGGTGTCGTCTATTTAAAGCGTACGATAGTAAACACCATTTGAGTATCAGCATACATCTGATTTTTACGTAGGACCTTGGCTCGCTTTGTCATCAGCATTTGTCCTACAAATATGTCAATTCCTCAAGCTCAGCCAGAGTTGACTCACAGGCAAAAAAAGAAGGTCTCGAAAGCGCGCTGGGAATCAGCAACTTCCGAGCTTATATTGACCTGTCCCCCCAAAACTAGTCCTGGTTACAATGTTAGTCTGGGGACTTGAAAGGGGAGTAGGTCAGGAAGGCATATTTTGGATAAAAGTAACAAAAGCTTGTTTCGTCACCTCTTTGAACAATTGTCCGTTTTGTCACATTAAAGTCAGAAAAGCTTGAAAAGCGCAATATCAAGATATGATTTCATCTGTAGGGGCTTCCATAGAGTTCTTAATCTATCGCTTTACTTCGAAGTATCTTTGCTTCATGGTGTCCCGACTAATACATTCACCAGTCAACCTACGATATACCTCCGCCATCCTCGACCAACCTAGATTTTGGCCATCACGCACGCACAAAACCATAGACAATCCAATATTGATTTTTGCTAGGACTTAAATTAGAATAATACTAGTATGCGTACAAACCCTATAAAGTCAATCTGGATAGCGGTTATTATTGCTGCTGTTCTTTTACTGGTTGTATCACCGAGCGTTGCTGCTGCATGCATGGACAGGACAGCTGATAACTTTGATTCCGACCCCTGTCAAAAGGAGGCCGCCGTTCCACTATGTTGTTTAACGGCAGACTGCCCGCTTTCTCATTGCATTTTAACCAACGCAGTTGACAACGAGGTTCTACTTCCTAATCGCTCTACCCCGAAAGAAAATGTCTATCTGGCCTGGTCTGCAACAAGCGTGACCACTGAGACTTCCCTTAACCCCCAAAAGCCTCTTCAATGGGAGCCTGCCAAAGAATTACCCTCATACCTTTATACTGAATACCACTGTCGCAACTGTCTGGATTCTGAAGAACCACCTCAAGTCTAAAAGCCTGATAGCCGTGCTACCATATCACCCTATTGGTTAAAGCAACCATTTGTCCCTTTGTCTTTTTCATGTGAATCATATTGAGTGGTTGGCTTGCTATTCTACGGTGTCAAACCTCACAAGGTATCCCACATATTAGATCAGGAGGAGTATGAGTGAAACTATACCATTTGGTATTGAAGGATATCCTACGAAGAAAAAAACGAGTGCTTTATGCTGCACTCGGTATAGTGATTGCTGCGATGACCGTCGTCGGCATATTGACCATAGCTACGGCTGGACAAGCGAAAATATACAGCCAGTTAGAAAAATATGGGGCTAACTTAAACGTGGTACCCGCAATAAGCAATGTTGACATGAGGTTGGGCGATCTCAGCATGGGAGCATTGATGGTGGGGGAAAACTACATTCCCGAGGCGAAATTACCTGAAATCAGGCAAATAGCCGACGGTGAGATAAGGAAAGCGCTAGGGATCAAGGATGATGTTGACATAGCCACGATTGCACCGAAACTCTATGTTAACACCAAGGTGAAGGGAACGTCTCTATTGGTAGTTGGCGTGGAGCCCAAAGAAGAGAGGAAAATCAAAACGTGGTGGAAAATCCAGGAAGGGAAATACCTTGAGGAAAGAGACCAGGCCCTGCTCGGAGCACAGACGGCCCAGTTACTCAAGCTGAACATTGGGGACAAAATTTCATTTAACGGGAGCGATGCAACCGTCACCGGTATTTTGGAGGAGACAGGATCAAGTGATGACTATCAAATTTTTGTTCCAATGCAAACCCTACAGACGGCATTTAATAAGGAAGGAGTAGTCTCCTCAGTAGATATTCGAGCGCTGTGCAATGCCTGTCCCGTAGAAATCATCGCCGACAGCATAAACCAAAATATTACTGGTGTGCGGGCGTTGGCGGTAAAACAGGTAGCTGAGACTGAAATGGGTATGATGGATAAGATGAACAAGTTTATGCTGGCTCTAGCTGGAATCACTCTGGTTATCGGTGCTTTCGGGGTGGTCAATACTATGATGACATCAGTCCACGAGAGAATAAAAGACATCGGAATAATGAGGGCAGTAGGCGCTTCCCGTAGGCAGATAATCAAAGCCTTTATCTATGAAGCTGTGATTATTGGCATCGTGGGGGGAATCTTTGGTTATCTGGCCGGAACACTGGTGGCATATGGGGTCGGGCCGCTGGTTTTCGAGGGAACGGCTATAAACTACGTACCACAGTATTTACCGTTGTCGCTGCTTCTGGCTATCTTTGTTGCCGTTGTATCGACGGCATACCCGGCGTTCCGTGCCACAACGGTTAAGGTTTCCGATTCCTTTCGGTCTTTGTGAGGTGAACTGAATGTTAGAAGTAAAAAACGCATCAAAAGTTTACGGTGAGGGAGACACTAAAGTAGTTGCCCTAAATAATGTTTCTCTGCAGGTAAATAAGGGTGATTTCATAGCTGTTATGGGCCCCTCGGGAAGTGGAAAGTCCACTCTCTTAAACGTGATTGGAGGCTTGGACCGTCTCTCAGGTGGCGAAGTAGTATTGGATGGGAAGCGTATCGATAATCTGGACGAAAATGCCCTTGTTGAAATCAGAAGGGGTAAAATTGCCTATGTTTTTCAGCAGTATCATTTGCTGTCATCACTTACTGCTATAGAGAATGTGTTTTTGCCATTACTGTTTTGTGGTGCGAATCGGGAGTCACTCGATAAGGCCATGGGTATTTTGAAGGTTGTAGGATTAGAGAACAGAGCAAAGCACAAACCCAGCCAGCTGAGTGGCGGAGAGCAACAGAGGGTGGCCATCGCCCGAGCTATAGTTAACAACCCATCACTTATTTTAGCTGATGAGCCTACTGGCAATATGGATCAGGAAACAGGCGCAGAGATATTGAGTTTATTCGACCAACTGAATACACAAGGACGAAGTATCATTATGGTTACCCACAGTCCCGAAGTGGCCAAACATGCCAGGGAAATCATATTCCTCAAGGACGGCCAAATTGTGGACAGGGTTGAACAGAAAGGGAGGATTTAAGAAGAATGAAACTCGGAACTAAGCAAATCGCATTGGTCATTGTTCTCCTTACATTTGTTGGACTTGTGCAAGCATGCACTGGTTCAAACTCACCTCAGGTAAACTCTCAAACAACCACGAAAGGGGCACCACCAGCCCCAGCAGCCTTCGAGGCTGCCGAGTTAGCGATTAACCCGGCTGAGGTTTACCCTGGAGTGGAAGTAATTATCACCGCTCAGGTGACAAATACCGGTGATACTGAGGGTATTTATACTGCCGGACTGAGGATAGATGATGACACTGTGGCAACAGCGAAAGTAACTCTCGCTGCTGGGGCAAGCCAACCCGTGAGTTTTGTAGGCTCCATGGCTACCCCGGGGACCTATAAAGTTACCTGGGCTGAGCTTGTTGGAGAATTTCTGGTACCCAGGCTCACTGGAGAATTGGTGGTAGTAGAGGATGAACCAACGGAATCAAGCGATTCCAAAATCGCTGCCCCAGATTTTACTGCTATAGATGTTGTAACCGGCGAGACAATTTCCCTTGGTCAGTTTAACGGTTCCACAATCCTACTGAACTTCGTGAACTACGGCTGTAACCCGTCCACTAATAAAATAGTCGGGGCTCAGCTTTTGGCAATAAGGGAACTCAGGGAACAGCGTGATGATTTTTTACCAATCTCAGTCTTTTGTGGCTGCTGCCCGATAGATGTCCTACGCGATTTCGCCAAACAAAATAAACTAACATGGCCTTGGATTCTTGATACCGATTATTCTATTGTTCGTAAATATACGCGCCATCTCAGGAAATATGGCTACCCAACCCTAATTTTCATAGATAAGGAGCAACATATTAGAGACGTCTCAGGTTATTGTGATGTCTCTACACTAGCCGTCAAAATAGATCAAACATCACAATAGAAAGGCGTGAAAACATGATAAGTATTGGGAAAAGGATTAAGGAACAGGAAGAAGACGAATTCATAAGGTTAAGGAGACAAAATAAGTGGGGATTAAAAGGAAGATAATAATCGGGTTTGTACTACTTACTATGATATTAAACATAGTTGCGTGTAGTGGCAATAGTGCGCAAAGCAATGAGTCGATAAAGGCGATATGGATTGAGCCGCAAGTAGTTGGCGATATAGTGTCCATACCAGTAAGTGAGGTCGAGAATAGCAAGATGACCCACTTTAAGTTAGTTACACTAGGTGGTGACATAGCCTTCATGGCATATGGACTGGATGGAGAAATCTATGTCCGGTCTAATGTTTGTCCACCATGTTGGTCAGTAGGTTTTTCACTTCAAAGAGACATCTTAGTATGTGACACCTGTCTGACTACTTTCAAGGCTAAAACAGGCGATGGAATCGAGGGGGCATGTGTAGACTACCCCAAGGCGGCGGTGCCATACGAAGTCAGTGACGGCAAAGTAGTAATGAGGGGTAATGACCTTCTGGCAGCGGACCAAAACACCAATGAGCTTGGTTGGCCATAAAGGGAAAGGCAGATGAAATGTGGTATGAAAGGAGAGGAATGGAATAAGGGATTTCCTTTAATTTCGCCATTCCAATCCAGAGATATATCCATCGCTATATTTGCTGGATTCAGATTTTCAGCAGCTTCAACCTGTTGGGCGCCACCATGCTGAAGCGGCTTTGCTGCAGGCGGCAGCGGCGTATGAGTTAGCCGCACCCTGGAAGGAGAAAAAACCACCACCGGGGTAATTCAATGGTTCTCGACTCGCCTGTCGTCTTGCTTCTTGTTCACTTACGTGATGAGGTCAAAGACAAACGATTGATGTTACTATAGGCAGGTGTTACAATTTGGGTAACTCTGCGTTCTTACCAGGGAAGAAGTTGTTGGCTAAAATGGCCGGGATTGATAAATAAAGGATAACCTATGCTTTTATTAACTGGAAATGACGTAATAAAAGTGCTTGATATGGCCGACTGTATGGAGGTAGTCGAAAAGGCATTTGCTGAACTGGCCTCTGGTACGGCCGTCATGCCGCTTCGGATAAGTATCTATCCACTGGATGGCCTGGCACTGTATATGCCAGCATACCTCAAGGAGATGGGCGCCCTAGCCTGCAAAGTGGTAACTAGTTATAAAAACAACCCCGTCAAACATAACCTGCCTACCATCATGGGCAAGTTGCTGCTTCAGGACCCCGAAACCGGTGATGTCATCTGTATTATGGATGGCGCATATCTTACCGCGGTCCGAACCGGTGCTGTCAGCGGTGTTGCCACCAAGTATCTGGCGCGCCATAATAAGGGACAGAAAGCCGGCATATTTGGTGCCGGGGTGCAAGCTAAGACACAGTTGTGGGCGATGGCAGTTGCCCGAGACCTCGCCAAGGCCTATGTCTATGACATTGTTGATGAGGCGGTTACAAAGTTCATTAAAGAGATGAGTATCAAGCTCAATCTTGAAGTGGTCAAAGCCGATTCACCAGTTCAGATTCTGGAGGAAGCGGACATCATCTGTACAGCGACATCGTCCCCCACACCGATATTCGACGGTACCAAGGTCAGGGAGGGGACACACCTAAATAGTGTCGGTAGTCACACACCCAATGCGCGTGAGCTGGATACCGCTATTATTAAGCGGGCGAAAATAATCGCTGACTCTTACGAAGCCTGTCTCAATGAGGCCGGCGATATCATGACCCCCATCCGCGAAGGAGCGATAGCTAAATCACATATGTATGCTGAGCTGGGTGAGATTATCATCGGTAAGAAACCGCCCAGAGCCGATGACAAAGAAATCACGCTATTCAAGTCCAACGGCCTGGCCATTCAGGATGTCGCCACGGCCAAGCTGGTTTATGATAAAGCGGTGCAGGCAAAAATAGGTACCGAAATAGAGCTCTAATTACTAAAAGAACAAATTTGCCGCTAATCTTGACTAAGAGAGGTCCTAAAGTGAACTCCTTGCCGGTGGGCAAGTTGCCGAGTACCCTACTGAAAAGATTTATCGATAAGATCAGGATAGAAGACGAGCGGGTGGTGCTCGGTCCTGCTATCGGTGAAGATGTCGCCGTAATCAATTTCAATAACAAATTATTGGTCGCCAAAACAGACCCGGTGACTTTCGCCACTGACCTCATTGGCTGGTACGCCGTCAACGTCAATGCTAACGATATCGCCACCATGGGAGTGAGACCACGCTGGTTTCTGGCCACAATCCTCTTACCCGAACAAGGCACCGACCAAGAAGCGGAGAGGATCTTCGACCAGATTCTTTCCGCATGTAGCTCCCTAGGAATCACCCTTATCGGTGGACATACCGAAATAACCTATGGTTTGACACGCCCAATCGTTGTTGGCTGCATGCTGGCCGAGGCGGAAAACCAGCCGATAATAACCACATCTGGAGCTAAACCAGGCGATGACATCGTCATTACCAAGGGGATTGCCATCGAAGGAACCGCGGTACTAGCTCGAGAAGCTAAGCAAATCCTTCTCTCCTCGAGGTTGAGCCAGAACTTAGTGCAACGAGCCGCCAGATACCTCTTCTCTCCCGGCATCAGTGTGCTTCAAGAGGCGCTGCTCGCCTACTCAAGAGTAAAGGTGCATTCGATGCACGACCCTACTGAGGGTGGACTAACCACCGGACTTTGGGAGATAGCTAATGCCGCCCAGGTTGGTATTTGGGTGGAAGAAAACAAGATTCCAGTTCTCCCGGAATGCCAAGCTATTTGTGATAAGTTTGCCCTCAACCCTCTCGGGTTACTGGCCTCCGGAGCCCTAATCATTACCCTGGCTCCCGCTGAGACCGCCACGCTCCTGTCAGCGCTAGCTAAAGCCGGCATCAATGCCGAAATCATCGGCAAGGTGGTAAGTGCGGAAGAAGGACTGAAGATGCACACGGCAAGAGGTACTCAAGAGTTGCCTCAATTTGAGCGCGATGAGCTAGCCAGATTCTTAG
>JAUWBK010000107.1 GCA_030605045.1 Dehalococcoidia bacterium | reverse complement strand
TTTATTGGTGTTCTCCTGCACCCTCTCATCAATCGGTGGCAGCTTCCTCCTTTTGAGCAAAGACCACAATTCACGATGACCGATGAGCAATGTTCCAACTACGATGGCAACCACAACGTAGTATGCCTTTAGCGAGATAAGGACAATAGTCACTATCAGAGCTGTAATCGAAACTGCTAAGAACACTTTTCTCGTCTTCATAATGCCACCTCGGTAGTTATATATTTCTAACGTTGTATATTTCTAACATACATCATATTTAGAGTCTTGTCAATACCCTGGGCGACTTTTTTAATGACGACATACTTAAAAGTGTACTATCGTTGACACGAAGCCAATCTGTGGTCATATTGACAATTTACCATTCTCCTGTATAATCTGTGAGAAAGGAGATTTCAATGCCAAAGTGCCCTAACTGTGGTCGTGAGACGGCAAGAACCGAAGATTGGGCCTGCCAATGGTGTGGCCAACCTCTGTTATCCGGGTCTTATAAAAAGATACCGAAAACTTATAAACAACTGCAAGAAGAGAGGCAACAGGAACAAAAACCGCTGGTGAGAGAACCCGAACCTGAGGCAGAGCCTGAACCAGAACCAGTGCTTGTGCCGGAACCCGAAACAATATCAGAGCTGGAACCAGAACCAGAGCCGGAGCTTGAACCGGAACCAGTATCAGTACCTGAACCTGAGCCAGAACTAGAATTAGTGCCAGAACCTGCGCCAGAGCCCGAAGCTGAGTCAGTAACAGTGCCAGAACCGGAGCCAGCACCAGTACCGGAGCCAGTACCTGAATCCGTGCCAGAGCCAGTACCAGCACCAGAACCCGAGTCAGTAACGGTGCCAGAACCGGAAACAAAACTAGCGCCGGAGCCGGAACCCCAGCCAGTACCGGTGCCCAAACCAGCTCCAGAGTTTGAACCGGAGCCAACCACCGGTGTTATAGCGGTTACGGTTGACGAATTGAGTTCATCTTTTAATACGGATAAGGCAGCAACGAATGCCAAACTCATGGATAAGATTCTTAAAGTAACCGGCACCGTGGACAAAATATTCGTCAGGGATCATCTTGATATTCAATATATTCTGCTCACTAGTGCCGCAAAACAAGAAACCCGGAACGTCCGGTGCACGTTTGGCCGGGAACATAGCTCCCAGTTGACACGGTTAGCCACCGGACAAACGGTGACGGTGCAGGGCAAATACGATGGCTATGAAAGAAACATTATTCTGAAAGATTGTGCTTTGGTTGGCTAAAAGATAACTATATATTGAGGAGGGGAAATAGCAATGTCAATGTTAACTTGGGTTGGTATAATCGTACTCGTTATTCTTATCGTGATATTCTTCGTAGTTAGGGGTAGGCGCTAGAGCTTGAATCGCTAACGGTACGTCTGCCTCCTAATGCATGGCTTAGGATGCTCCCCCTAGCCATTAAGACAAAAATATTGAAGGTGCTCTTTACCTTCAGCCGCTTAGCTTTCATTGCCAATTTTCTAACTACATTCCGCACGCCCACCCGTAAAACACGCTACCAGTTTCCATTGAACAAGATGATGGGTAGGGATTATAATCTCAAGTAGATATGGATTCTCAACCCAAACTCCGCGTCCTTTTCAGCAGGCAGGAAATAGCCGCCACTGTCAGCCGGCTGGCGACTGAAATCAGTCAAGATTATCATGACAAGTATCCCCTTTTAATTAGTATTCTTAAGGGTTCCTTTATGTTTCTGGCTGACCTTATTCGGCACCTTGATTTCCCCCTGGAGGTGGACTTTATCGGACTAGCCAGCTATGGTAAGGGTAGGCATACTTCAGGGAAGATCAAAGTGGTGCAGAGCCTTCGTTCCCCGATTAAAGACAGGGAAGTGCTGGTAATTGAGGACATCGTCGATACCGGACTGACGACCGCTTTTTGCCTGGATTACCTGCGGCAGAAAAAACCGGCTTCTTTAAAACTTTGTGTCCTGACCGATAAGCCTTCCCGACGACAGGTTCCGGTTACTATTGACTATCTGGGGTTTACAGTGCCCAATAAGTTTCTCGTTGGCTATGGCTTAGACTGGGATGAGAAGTTTCGTAATTTACCTGATATTTGCTTTATCGAGGATGAGGATTGATGTTGACCAAACTAGCCCGCTTAATCTCGGTAGCTAGAGGAGAGCGTCCCGCTGACCTGATTCTGGCTAACGCCAAGGTAGTAAATACCTTTACCGGCGAAATTGATTCAGGCAATGTGGCTATTTATGGCGATAGGATTGCCGGGGTGGGGAATTATCAGCAGGCAAAGCAGGTACTGGACTTAACCGGTAAATACTTAGCACCCGGTCTCATCAATGGTCACACCCACTTAGAGAGTTCTATGCTTGATGTCGGGCAATATGTCCGGGCAGTGGTACCGCGAGGTACCTCGGCTCTGGTGACTGACCTGCACGAAATTGCCAACGTCTGCGGGCTGGAGGGGATAAGGTATGTGTTGAACTGTGCCCGGCGTTTACCGCTGGACCTGTTCCTGATGGCCCCTTCCTGTGTGCCAGCGACTCACCTGGAGACGGCGGGAGCCAGCATCAGTCCTGAGGATATTCGTCAGATTCTCCGGTGGCCAGAAACCATTGGGCTGGGCGAGGTAATGAATTTCCCCGGGGTGATTGGTGGCGACGCCAGCGTGCTGAGCAAAGTTGACCTGGCGAGAGGGAAGGTTATTGATGGCCATGCCCCTGGCGTTAGCGGAAAAGACCTTGCCGCCTATATTGCCGCTGGCATACTTTCCGACCATGAGTCGGTTTCTCTCAGCGAAGCCAGAGATAAGCTGAGGCAGGGCATGTTCATTATGATTAGAGAGGGGTCCTCGGAAAAAAACCTGGATGCTTTACTACCATTAGTCACCGATAAAACCTTTAAGAGGTGCTTTTTTGTCGTTGATGACCGTAATTGCGCTGACCTGCTTCGGGATGGGGATATTGATGCCGTGGTGCGCAAGGCAATTCGTCGGGGTCTTGACCCGGTACGGGCGATCCAGATGGCGACCATCAATACTGCCGAATATTTTCGCCTGGATAAGCTAGGAGCTGTAACCCCCGGTTACTTAGCTAACTTAATCGTACTTAATGATTTACCTAATCTACAAACAGACATGGTCTTTTACCGGGGCCGTTTGGTCGCCCGAGAAGGAAAACCGTTATTCTCCTTGCCTCAACTCGGTGATAGCGGGGTAACCAATACGGTGAACATTAAACCTTTCCCGATAGAGGCGTTAAGACTCTCGACTTCCGCAGAAACTAATTTAGTTATTGAGGTTGTCCCCGGTCAGATAATCACCCGCAAGAAACAGGAGAGGGCTAAGATTGTAGCTGGTGCTATCGTGCCTGACACCGACCGGGATATTCTGAAGCTGGTGGTAGTGGAGAGACATAAAGCTACCGGCAATATTGGCCTGGGGCTGGTCAGTGGCTTTGGCTTAAAGAAAGGGGCGCTGGCATCTTCTATTGCCCACGATTCGCATAATATCATTGCTGTCGGGACTAACGACGAAGACATATTCACCGCGATAAAGGAGATTGAGCGGCTAAAGGGAGGCTTGGTCATAGTGGCGGGAGGCAAAGTATTAGCCAGCTTGAGCTTACCGATTGCCGGGCTATTGTCTCAAGAGCCACTGGAAGATGTGGTCGCTAAACTGGAGAAGCTGGAACAGTTGGCGAAAGACTTGGGCACTAAGTTACCTTCACCCTTCGCCACGCTTTCCTTTCTCGCCCTGCCGGTAATGCCGGAACTCAGACTCACTGACTTGGGGCTAGTCGATGTGAATGAGTTCAAGTTAATCAGCTGAAACCAGAGGAGAATCAATATGCGCTTTATCAGGCAGCAACCTGTCTTTGAGAACCGCTATGATGCCGGTCGACAGCTTGCCGCCAAACTGACCGAATATAAGAAGCAATCCGCTGTCGTGCTGGCTATCCCCAATGGAGGGGTACTGGTGGCACTGAATGTAGCCCTGGCACTTGAGGCTGATGACTATAACCTTATCATTTCGCGCAAAATCCCACTGCCACTTAGTCCTGAAGGCGGCTTTGGTGCTGTTACCGATGACGGTACTACCATTCTCAACGAGGAAATGGTCAAAAGATTTGGCTTGAGCCCACAGCAGATAAATTATGGAGTAAGCCAGGTAAGAGTCGATATCCGCCAACGGAGTTTACTCTACCACAAGGATAGGCCACCTTCCGTCATAAAAGGTAAGACAGTGATTATGGTCGATGATGGTCTGGCTTCAGGTTACACCATGATGGCCGCGGTGGAATCGATACGCTACCGCCAACCCAGGGAAATAATCGTCGCCGTACCGGTGGCCTCAGCCACGGCACTGAAAAAAGTAGAGAAGATCGCGAATAAAGTAATTAC
>JAUWBK010000004.1 GCA_030605045.1 Dehalococcoidia bacterium | reverse complement strand
GTTGGGTCGGCAACCTATGCCGGGTTCCACCTTAAACTTGCAGACCTGATAAAGGAGATGTCCGGGGGCAGGCTAATTCTTCACGTACATCCCGGTAATGAGATCGTCCCTGTCTACGAACAGACCGAAGCGGTCAGAGACGGCGTACTTCACATGGCCCATTCCGACCTGGGTGCCGAGATGGCTCTGGTTGGAAAGGCGGCTCTTCTACTGGGTGCCTCGGGCTATCCGGCTGGTACCACCTGTGATGAAGATTTTTCCTGGTTTTACCTTGGTGATGGTATGGATTACGCTCGCCAAGTATTCAAGGACTATGGATACGTGGTCGGCGTCCTGCCAGAAGGACAAGAAATATTTTGTCATTCCAATGAGCTTCTGGCAAACGCCGCTGACTGGAAGGGCGTGAAGTTCCGCACCATTGGTCTCTGGGCTGAGGTACTGGGAACCTTTGGGGCTTCCGTGGTAACCATATCTGGAGGCGAAGTCTACCAGGCGGCGGAGAAAGGCGTCATTGACGCCTTCGAATACGCTGGTCCGACAGTGAACTGGCCCATGGGTTTCCACGAGATAACGAAATACTTGGGTCTTCCCGGTATTCATTCACCAGGCGCCACTCATACCATCAAGGCAAACCCTGAGGCCTGGAACAAACTTCCCGCTGACCTGCAGCGGATATTAATGGTCGCTATTGAGAGCCTTGGGAATGAGTTTAGAACCACTCTGCTTATCAATGACAGCGCCAGCTTGCAACTGTATCGGGATTATGGCACCACCATCTTCTATGTCAGCGACGACTTCCAGGCGGAAATTGCCAAGCGAACTAAGGAGATTACGCTAAAATATGCTGCTGAAGACCCGCTGTTCAATGAGATCTGGGAAAACAAGAAGGCGTTCGTGAAAACCTACAAAGGTGGAAAAGCAGCAACAACCTTGAATTACTCCATCTATGACTAGGCAATAAAGTCTAGCAAGTCTTGCCTTTGGTAGCCCTTGGCCAAATGCCGGGGCTACCAAAGGTTTGGGCTAATCAATTGTCATATATCTCTTCTCTGAATTTTACCTGGAGATATTCAGATTCAAAAGAGGTTTCTAATGAGAAGGTTTTATAGTGGTATGACCTTAACCAGTGAGCGCATCGCCAAGATAATATCGTGGCTAGTCGCTCTGTTGGTAATTAGCATCTCATACGATGTCTTCATGAGGTATCTTTTTAATGCACCTACAATCTGGTCTTATGCCTTGAGCTATATGATGGGAGCCGCTTTGTCGGCTCTCGGGTTAGCCTATGTGCACTCTGTTGGCGGCAATGTGCGGGTTGACATTATATATAATAAATTTTCACCAAAGGTGAAACTGATAATAGATTTGTTTTTTACCATCATTTTCTTTTTCCCTCTATACGGATTTCTTGCCTATAACTTTGGAGTGAACACTTGGAATGCCTTTGTCATTAAAAGGTATGATATTAATAGTATTTGGTATCCAGTGGTTTGGCCATATATGACGGCGATTACACTTGGGTTTGCCCTCCTGTTTGTTCAGGGGATAGCCATCTTCCTAAAGGATATGAGGACCTTGATTAAGGGAGGTAAAGAGCCTTGGTAGAAATGTCTCCTGAGATAATAGCCATATTAATGTTTGGAGGGCTACTGGTTGGTGTCCTTCTCGGTTATCCCTTGGCTATCGTCATTGGCGGCATCGGCATGTTCGCTGGTGTCGTGTTTCTGGGTCCGATGGTCTTCAAAATGTTTCCCTTACGTATAATAGGGCTGATGTCTGATTACATCCTTTTAGCGGTGCCATTGTTTATTTTTATGGGGACAATGATGGAAATCTCAGGAACTGCCGAGAGGCTTTTCGGGGCTCTCTATTTATGGCTTGGGGGGTTGAGGGGAGGTCTGGCCATAGCCACGGTATTGATGGGCACCATTTTGGCCGCTTGTGTTGGCATCATCGCCGCCTCCACCATTATGATGGGTCTTATCGCTCTCCCCAGTATGCTTCAACGAAAATACAAAAAGGATTTAGCCTGCGGCTCCGTCTGTGCTGGAGGAACACTGGGTATCCTTATACCACCCAGCGTGATGCTGGTATTCTATGGACCAATGTCAAGTCTATCGGTAGGCAAGCTGATGATGGGTGCCTTTGTACCAGGCCTGTTGCTTTCTACCTTGTATATTTCGTATATTGCCATTCGATGCCTCATCAGACCTGAAGATGGCCCTCCAATGCCACTCGAAGAGCGAGCTGTACCATTACTGAAGAAGATGGGTATACTGCTGGGCGGATTAGTACCCCCTGTTTTCATAGTCTTGGCGGTGTTGGGCAGCATCTTCTTCGGCGTTGCAGCGCCAACTGAAGCGGCTGCTCTCGGTGCTCTGGCGGCAACAATTCTAGCCTTGGCTTACCGTCGCCTCAATTGGCAGACACTCACCAGGAGCATGCTTCAAACATTGAGAATCACCTGCATGGCATTTCTCATTTGCTGGGGAGCTACCATGTTTACCGGCACCTTTCTCAGAGTGGGAGGTGGCGAGGTGGTTACCAACCTGGTGCTAGCTATGCCAGGTGGCAAGTGGGGAGCCTTTGGGGTCATCATGTTTATCATCTTCATTTTGGGGATGTTTATTGATTGGATGGGCATCCTGTTTGTTATGGTTCCTATTGTAACCCCCATTGGCACTGTCCTGGGCTTTGACCCAATCTGGTTTGCCTTGATGGTCTGCGTTAACCTTCAGATGTCTTTCATGACACCTCCCTTCGCCTATGCCATCTTCTTTTTGAAGGGCATAACCAAACCAGAATGGGAGGTAACCACCGGTCACATTATTCGGGGAGTACTTCCTTTCGTTGCTCTGATAATTGTTGGGCTCGTTTTATGTGCCGTATTCCCCCAGATAATCCTCTGGCTGCCCGGTGTAATGATAAAGTAGCGAGCTGAAAATAAATTGAAGTTTTTGACCAGCAGCTGAAGGAATAGACTGAATTCTCCTCCGCTTAAATATTGCCTAGTATGACAAGGTTATGCCACCATCTACCACATAGTTAGCTCCGGTTACGAAACTAGCTTCATCCGAAGCTAGGAAAACGATTACATTAGCTATTTCCTCAGGCTTACCGTACCTACCCAGATGAATCATTTTGATTTGCTTTTGCAAGAACTCTTCGGGCATGCTAAGGACGCGTTCGGTTCCAGTAAAGGCGGGAGAAACACAGTTAACATTTATCCCGTATTGGGCGACCTCTTTAGCCAGCGACTTAGTGAAAGCGATGATACCACCCTTGGCGGCAGCGTAATCAGCCGTGTTTGCTTGACCCACTATCCCGGCAACAGAAGCAACATTTACAATCTTGCCGCTTCGCCTCTCTATCATATGGTTGATGACGGCACGAGAGCAAGTAAAAGTTCCATAAAGATTAAGACCAATAATCCGGTCCCATACCTCTTTGACTGATTGGGAGAAGGGGCCTATCTTCCCTGGAATAGCTCCCCCGGCAATGTTAGCCAATATGTCAATCTGACCAAACTTGTCCAGAGTAGTCTTGGCCATCTGGTTAGCCTCATCGAGACTTGTTACATCCACCTTCAGGGCTATTGCCTCGTGCCCTAGACCTTTGATTTCGTCAGCGACTTTATTAGCTCCCGCAATATCTATGTCAGCTATTACCACTTTGGCACCTTCTCTGGCTAGGCGGAGAGCAGTCCGTCGCCCAATGCCAGTAGCACTTCCAGTCACGATGGCAACCCGGTCTTTTATATTCATTATTTACCTCTCCTATCTTATATTCTCTTTCATAGTATCGTAATATTTCGGTAAATTCCCGTTAAGTCGTCAAATTTTATGACACATTTATCACACGCTGTCAAGCTCTGTTTAAGAGACTTTGTGCTTAAGAGTTGGCGCAATAGCCTCATAAAAAATGGCCTAAGTATTGTCCAGGGCATTAGGAAAGTTAGATTGAGGAGGAAGCTTTCACTGTAGCCAATGAGGCTCCAGACCAATTGAAGGTAGTGATAAAGCCGTAGACATCAGGACTGTAACTTAAGGTTTTAGGCGTGACCTGAAAGTGTCTCCTACCTGCTCAAGAGCTTGTAGTAAGATTGTGGCATCAACCAGATAAGTAATATATTGATAGCCACAGCCAATAAGCATTGCCATCATGTCCATATCTCGGGCAAAGCAACCGGCTACTAACCCGGCCGCTCGAATTTTTTCAGCACAACTTCGAATGCAGTCTACTACTTTGGGGTCGTCCACCGCTCCAGGCTTTCCTACTGATTGAGACAAGTCATACGGACCAAGAAAAACTACATCAATACCTTCAACTTTCAGAATCTCATCTAGGTTAGTAATCCCCTCTATACCCTCCACATTAAGAACAACCATAGTGTTTTTATTTGCCTCAACCGTATGAGTGAGAGACTTTTTCAGCGAATAAGCGCCAGCACGTGTGAATGGAGAAAGACCCCGCTCCCCCAAAGGTGGATATTTAGCATATTGCACCGCTTTCTGTGCTTGTGCTCCATTACTAATATGAGGTATTTGAACCCCGTGTGCCCCTATGTCTAAAGCCCGCAAGACTAACGCCGGGTTATTCTCAGAAACACGAATTATCGGGCTCATTCCTTCAACCTCGGCAGCCCGAACCAGGTCCTCAGCCTTCTCCATTCCCACCGGTCCATGCTCAGCATCAATGACTACAAAATCGAACCCGGCACAACCGATGACATTCACCACCGCACTTGAGGGAATTATGTTGAATGTACCAAGAGCAAAGAGCCCAGATGCAAATTTCCGTTTCAGTATGTTTTCTTTTCTCATTAATTTCTCCCTTTCATAACTCAAAGTTTTTACTGGTAAATTCTTTACATGACTTTCGAATATTTGTCAAGTCCTCCGATAGTTTCTCCAGTGCGGTATAATGGATACCCTCTCAGAATTGACATTGTTGTCATGTCTGTTATATGATAGTATTAATTGAATATTTACTAGGGGAGCTGGAAGGCTGAGAGTCCAGTAGGGACGACCCTTGGAACCTGATCTCGGTAATTCGAGCGCAGGGAAGTAAAAGAGTCGCAACCAGAAGACTTGATTATTCCCTAGCTTCTGGTTTTTTTTGCCTTCCGTCTACCCCCTGGTAAAGAATCGCAGAAAAAGAAGGATAAGGAGGTTAAAATGGAAAAGTTCAGTCCAGTAGGGGAAAAAGATATAACCCGCGCCATACTAACTGAGTTCACCAAGCAGTTCGAAGAATACGTGGAAAGTGATTGTGTCATTATTGGCGGTGGTCCCAGTGGGCTAATGGCCGGGCGCAACTTAACCAAAGCTGGGAAAAAGGTCCTTATTGTCGAACGAAACAACTACCTCGGCGGTGGGTTCTGGATCGGGGGTTACTTAATGAACAAAGTGACGGTGAGGCATCCCGGGGAGAGAGCTTTAGATGAGCTTGGTATCCCATATAAAGAGGTCCGTAGTGGTTTATTCGTTGCTGATGGTCCTCACGCCTGTTCTAAACTAATTGCTTCAGCCTGTGATAATGGGGTTAAATTTGCCAATATGACGGTCTTCGAAGACTTAATCCTGAAAGAGGATGGACGGATATTTGGCGCGGTAATCAACTGGACACCTATCTCAGCGTTACCCAGAGAGATAACCTGTGTTGATCCGATAGCCATAGAATCGAAAGTATTGATTGATGCAACTGGTCATGATGCCCAAGTCGTTAAAAAACTAGAAGAAAGAGGCTTGATCAAAACTAAAGGCTTTGGTGCTATGTGGGTAGAGAAGTCGGAAGACCTAATCATTGAGCATACCGGTGAGGTTCATCCCGGCCTAATTGTGACCGGAATGGCAGTATCAACCACCTATGGATTACCACGGATGGGGCCAACATTTGGTGCCATGCTTCTGTCAGGTGAGAAAGCATCCGAAATTGTTTTAGAGAAACTGGGATAGAGGCTTGGAGAATAATGAAGGTTATTCTCTACAACGAAAGCGCTGCCGAAGAACTGAACATAGAAGAGATTGCCCGATATTTAAGACAAAAACTGGGGAAAGCTAAGATTGAAGTAAGAGGAAGTCCCTTTGTTTCCAGCCTTACCCAAGATAGCATCTTAGATTTTGCCAGAAAGATTGCCAGCGCCAAAATTCAGGAGGTAAACCAAAAGATACCATCAGAACAAGAGCCTCTCCATGGTGAGATAGAGTATGAAAAAAGAAGAATTTTGGGTAAAACGAGGGCTTTTGGTGTCTTATATGATGGGTTTCGTCTGAGAAGAATCTTTGGCGAGGTTATACCGGGAGAGGAACTCAGCCTTGAATTTGTTCACATCATCTTAACGAATCGTCTCTTGGTTACTTGGGATAATAGCAATCAAAGATATCACTTAAGAGCGAGCATCTACAGTATTCCTTCTGTTGTCTCAACGACGGGACTCATAGAGGCGCCGGCAAAGCCCAGGGAGTATTATCTTCTTAAGCAGCAATATGAGAGATTAGGGAAGGACCTAAGCGAACTTAAAGAAAGCTTCAGGGGGAGTTTTATTGATTATGAAGATAAACGGCTTTCTGAGGTTGTCAAAGGATATGCCATGCAGGCGGTTTTCTATTCTTTAACCGGTGACCCCTTTTGTGAAGATAAAGGTTGCCGGTTGTATAATGCCCATTGGCAAGAGGAACTCATCTTTGCTCAACTTGAGAGTGGATATGAGTTTTGCCAACGACATACTAGGCTTTTAAGGAAAGCTCAAGCATCCCACCGTTGACCCTTCCCGAAGATTTTATCTAGAGACCTGGAGCAAGAAGTGAATAGGACCGAAGAGATTGAAATTGTACTGGGCAACTTGGTATCTGCCATTAACATGTTACATAGTTGCCCTGAGTTTACCTCTATCATACCTGAAGTAAAAGTGAACCTGGTTTATGCCTTACCCCACGCCAAGACCCCTCAGGAAGTAGCGGCGGTAGAAGGAAGAATAACCGCTGTGCGCGGCTTTCCATGCGCTTCTGGTATGCCAACCTGGGGAGCATCGGACCATCTGGCCAGACGCATCCTTGAGGTGCGGAAATATGACCCGGCAGTTAACGCCGTCATCAACTTTAAATGCGACAAAGCAGTGATTGAAGTCGCTCAAGAATATTGCTTGGAGCGGGGGCTACTTTTTGGCTGGCTTGACCGCGCTAAAGAGCCGGCAGAGGTTGCCGAACGCGATAGGACTTCGATGCCTTGGAAAGTCAAGCAGCTGGTTAAAAACTACGGCGCAGTGCCCCGACTGTTCTACGAGGGAGAAGGTTGGGGCAAGGAGCCACTTTTTTTGGCACTGGGCAAAGACGCAGTTGAAGTTGTGTCCATTGCCATTGAAATAGCTCGCCGCTACCGAGCGAAAACATTGGGATAACGTACCCAGAATTGGCTAGCGAAAAGCCAGTGTGTTTTTAGCCAGCTACTTCTCTTATAATATTGGCAATCACCGAACGCACCAACACCACCGGTTTTCCTGTTATCTCTTGGACAATTCTCTTCTTCTCCATGGTGTATCCCACACAATCCATAGCCACCAAATCAACACCACTTTGCTCCAGGCTCTTCGCAGCCCGGGCCACTTCATCATTGGCAGTTAAACCGAATGGGGATGCTACGGCAATGCCTAGTTCCACCTTTTCCTTATTCCATCTCCTCTTTGCAACCTCGACCTGGTCTTCGTCTGGAATCATAATACCTAATTTGTCTCCCTCGTTCACCATCCCCAAGGTGAAGCCGCAGAAGGCCTCACCGGGCGCAACTACCAGCTTTGATGAGCTGAATTTCGGCCATTCTCCTGAACAAAGGATAACGGTGAGGTCTACTCCTCGTTCAACTAATGAATTGATACACCGTTGCACGTTTTCGACTATCTTACTGCGGGCTAATCTGACCGTTGACCCATCGCTTAGTTTGCTTACCAGCATATACTCGCCTGGCTCTGGAGCGAGCCTTTCAATTTCTGACCGGCTAAGCCCATCAAGAACTCCACATTCGGCAATTTCAACATTTATGCCCGTTAATTGCTTTATCTCGGGAACGATGTCATCCCTAGGCGATTGCCCGATTGTTATCATTCCTACCGCGAGCCTTTTATTCATGTTTAGTGAACACCTCGGTTGATTTCAAATTAGGTTTTGCTGATATAAGCTGCCGAATTGATACAAATAATGAAGAGGAATTCTATCATCTCTTAACTTTAGCAGCTAAGGATTCTCTCCGCAATATTCCATACCTTTCTAGATAGGGGCTAGAGTTTTAGCGCTCTATACCCCAATTTTTCGCTGAATGCTGCACAGTTCGCCCTATTGTTAAATCGCTGGATCGAATGGAGTGATAGACGGTAAAGCAAACTCCCCCTTTCAGCAAGCTAAAGAGGCTTAGGTTGACGTTGGTCCCGGTGTGAGATATACTCTGTACAGATTTGCTGAGGGATGATACCTTATCGCAATCGGACTTAACTTAGGGGCAAAGTCCGCAGTTGTCGTCATTCTCTGATATAGTAGCCAGAGTCCAGGGTAGTGAAACCAAATGTCGGGCGGGCTGATGGTCTGGAGAATTCTAGCCGATACAGTTATGGGTCTACACCTTCTCCTCATAGGCTTCTTTGCTGTTTCCGTTGTACTTCTGGCGCTAGGCTTTTTCGTAGGGCACCGTAACTGGCAGTTCTTCTACTGTGGAGTCACCGCGTTGGTAATAAGTCTCGGAGTGGCGTCTTGGGCCGGGATATTGAGGTCTTGCTCCCTAACCGATTTGGAATACATGCTGAGAAGACTCTACGACCCGAGTGAGAGCTGGATGCGCACGAGGTCACTTCTGGGGACTATCATATTCCATGCTACTGGAGTTGAAGTACCCGAATTCGCGTTCACCATAGGCTTAGGAATAGGAATAGCGGTAATGATAAGCTCTCTTATTCTTCGGAGAGCCTAAGCAGTCCCATCGCTTCCTATTTTACAAAGAGGTCGCTCGTTCCTGAGGTTAGCATCTGTTTCACTTTTAGATTTAGCGCAAGGGGCTACAGTCGGTACACCTCTTGTAGTCACCAAAGAGGATGGAAGATTTGTGGCTTAACTGATCGATGGCACCTATCTAGCGGAACTTGGTTCATCAAAACTCATGCAAAGTCGATTTAGAAAATCAACTAAGGGTCTATTCGGAGTTGTTACAATTCACAAAAAGGGGCCAACGGCTCTCGTAGTAGACTTCCGTACATAGTGTAACTGTAACCTTCCATATTTAGAATATTGAAAGCCAGTAAAAAATGGAAAAGAGAAAAAAGAAGCGGACACCGCTAATCCAAAAGTCAGAATATATCTAAGACGATATTGGTCAGTTGGCGGCTTAAGATAGTCTATCATATCCTTGACCAATGAGGCTTGCATTATTTTCTCAGAGATACTAGTATTACATTAACCATTACAGTCAATAATATTTTATTTTTCGAGACATGAGGCAATTTTTATGGTAATATATTGACATTTGTCACACTGTTGTTTTATAATTTTAGGTGCTACGCAATGTGACGTGCTATCTAAAACGATTCCTGCGGCTATTATAGAACAACCTTAAAAAAAGATAGGGGGAACTCTGGAGAAGGAGAAGTCAGGCACTGGGAGACGTGACAGAAGATATGCCGGGGTTAGAAGCAAGACTTAAAGATAAGAGTGCCATAATCGGTATAGTGGGGCTTGGCTATGTTGGAGTGCCATTAGCAGTTGCCTTTGCCGAAGCAGGCCTCAAGGTCATTGGATTTGACGTGCAGGACAGAAAGGTAGCAGCCGTTAATCAGGGTAAGTCGTATATTGACGACATAAGCAATGAAACACTCTCCAGACTAGTGACAAGCAAACTCTTGAAAGCAACCACCGATCAAAGCCAACTTAGCGAGGTCGACGTAATCTTCATTTGTGTCCCAACTCCTTTAAACAGAGCCAAGGAACCTGACCTGTCTTATGTTATCCAAGAATCCGAAGAAATATCCAAGTACCTTCGGCAAGGACAACTGGTAATTTTGGAAAGCACTACTTGTCCTGGTTCTACTAGAGAAATAGTTCTACCCGTTCTTCAGCGTTCTGGATTGAAAGTCGGACAGGATTTCTATCTGGCCTACTCTCCGGAGAGAATTGACCCCGGAAATAAGAAATTTTCCATTAAGAACACGCCAAAAATAGTAGGGGGTGTAGACCGAGAATCTACTAGACTAACTAAGCTTTTATATGAGCAAGTGACCGATGTTGTCATTCCAGTATCATCTCCTGAAGTCGCTGAGATGACTAAAGTTTTCGAGAATGTATTTCGCAGCGTCAATATTGCACTGGTCAATGAACTGGCACGGCTCTGTGAGAATATGAAGATTAGTGTCTGGGAAGTAATTGAGACCGCTAAGTCTAAGCCTTTTGGCTACTTGGCTTTTTATCCTGGACCAGGGATTGGGGGACACTGCATTCCCCTAGACCCATACTACCTCGCTAGCAAGGCTAGGGAATACGACTATCATATGAGGTTCATCGAGCTGGCTGCTGAGATTAACGAACAGATGCCCTACTATGTTACCTCCCGTATTATTGAATCCTTAAATGCCCATGGTAAGAGTATCAAGAATGCTAAAACGCTCGTCCTGGGAGTTACTTATAAGCAAAACGTCAGCGATATTAGGGAATCACCTTCACTTAAGATAATTCAGCTTTTACACGAAAAAGGGGCTGAGGTGAGCTATAACGACCCTCACATAGCCGAAATTCAGGTTAATGATGTTATACTGACTTCGACGGAACCTACCGTGAAGAACTTGTCTTCAGCGGATTGTATAGTTATCGCCACTAATCATAGTAGCTATGATTATCAGTATATCGTTGATAATGCCAAACTGGTTTACGATATCAGAGGTGTTACCCGGACAATCAAAAGGAGGAAGAACATAGTAAGATTAGGGGAATGAAGGCTTAACACAGTTTTCAAGGACTAAATGATGAAAATAATTTCACCGGACACATTATGGCTGTCCTCATTAAAGTGACACATGACATCTCCGACCCCAAGGGAGACAGTTATTAGTAATGGCAAATAGGTCAAACAGTGATACAGCTCAGGTAGAACATAAGGATATTGCTGTCATTGGTTGCGGTTACTGGGGCCAGAATCTTATTCGTATTTTTGCTGAACTTGGTGCTTTACATACTATCTGCGATTGTAACGCAGAAACTCTAAGCCGGCTTGAACAACTTTACCCCAATATTAACCAGGAAACTGATTTTGAGCAGGTATTAGACAATAGGGAAATACGCGGTGCCGTCATATCCACACCGGCAGCACTTCACTATGCGATGGCTAAACAAGCCTTGGAGGCAGGCAAGGACGTTTTTGTCGAAAAACCTATGGCTCTTACCGTCGAAGAAGGAGAAGAACTGGTTGAATTAGCTAACGGCAAAGACAAGATACTTATGGTAGGTCACCTGCTGGAATATCACCCCGCAATTATTAAACTTAAAGAAATAGTCAATGATAGTGAGTTTGGCAAGATCAACTATATCTACTCCAGCCGACTTAACCTGGGCAGGTTCAGGACTGAAGAAAATATCCTGTTGAGTTTCGCTCCCCACGACATATCAATCATTTTGATGTTGCTCAATGAAATGCCCCAGGTGGTTTCCGCTCACGGTGGCTGCTACCTCAACCAAAATGTGGCTGACGTTACGGTTACGACGATGGTCTTTAACAGCAGAGTTAGGGCTCATATTTTTGTGAGCTGGCTCCATCCTTATAAGGAACAAAAGCTGGTCATTATTGGTGATCGAAAGATGGTGGTATTTGATGATGTAAACCCAGATAACAAACTCTTGCTCTATGAGCACCCAATAGAGTGGGTTAACCAAGTACCAATACCCCATCGCCAAGAAGCTATTCCGGTTAAATTTAACATGGTAGAGCCCCTAAAACTGGAGTGTCAGGACTTTAGTAACTGTCTGGTATCGCGACACAAACCAAGAGCAGACGGCGAGAAAGGACTGAAGGTGCTTAAAGTTCTGGATGTTTGTCAGAAATCACTGCGGGAACACGGAACTACTATTTCATTAGATAACAAGGGCTATTTCGTCCATCCTACCAGCATAGTGGAAGAACCTACCAATATCGGTGAAGGCACCAATATCTGGCATTTTTGTCACCTGATGCCAAATATTACCATCGGCCGGAACTGCATCATTGGTCAGAATGTTTTTATAGGCGAGAAAGTCAGTATTGGTAACAATGTCAAAATCGAAAACAATGTCTCTGTCTTTGAGGGTGTTACCATTGAAGATGATGTCTTTTGTGGACCATCTTGCGTTTTCACCAATGTCAAAGTACCCCGCAGCCACCGCCCACAAAAAAGTAAATACGCGGTGACCATGGTTAAGCAAGGAACTACTATCGGCGCCAACGCCACCATTGTTTGCGGTAACAACATCGGCAAATATTCATTCATTGGTGCTGGAGCTGTAGTTACCAAGGATATACCCGATTATGCTCTGATCTATGGTAATCCAGCCAAAATCCAAGGCTGGGTTTGCCAGTGCGGCTCGAAACTCAATTTCGGCCAAGATAACAAAGCTAAATGCGCTTCCTGTGCCAGTGAATATAGAAGACAAAAAAAGGAAAGAAAGCTAATCGTTGAAAGACTTGCATCGTGAGAATTCCGCTGGTTGATTTGAAGGCACAGTATGACACCATCAGAGGCGAAGTCGATGCCGCCATCCAGCAAGTGCTTGATCAAGGACAATTCATCCTCGGCCCCGAAGTGCAAGCCTTCGAAGAAGAAATAGCTGATTACTGTGGGACAAAATTTGCTTTAGGTGTTGCTTCAGGCACTGATGCATTACGACTCGCCTTACTGGCCTGTGGGGTCGGCCCTGCCGACGAGGTTATAACTACGCCCTTCACCTTCGTGGCTACTGCAGAAACCATCATTCAATGTGGTGCTACCCCGATTTTTGTCGATATTAATCCAAAAACCTATAATATAGACCCTACCCAAATTAAAGAGAAAATTACTTCCAGAACCAAAGTCATTCTCCCGGTTCATCTCTACGGCCAGGCAGTTGATATGGACCCCATCCTAGAACTAGCCCGAAAATATGACTTTAAGGTTATTGAAGACTGTGCTCAGGCTTTGGGGGCAGAGTACAAAGGCAAGAAAGTTGGCTCAATAGGTAACGCCGGCTGCCTGAGCTTCTTTCCAACTAAGACTTTGGGAGCTTATGGTGATGGCGGGATGGTGGTGACTAATGAACCCAAGATAGCGGAAACAGTTAATTTACTACGTAAACACGGCGCTAATACCAGCTATTATTACCTATTGCCCGGATTTAATAGTCGCCTTGATGCCTTGCAAGCCGCTATCCTTAGGATAAAGCTGAAACATCTCGACAGATGGATCGAGTCGCGCCGCGCGAAAGCGGCACTCTATGAGCAATTATTGAGGGAGATAGACGGGATTAAACCTCTTTCTGTGGAGGAATTTGGCAAACCTTCTTTTACCTACTACACAATATGTCTAAAAGATTCCGGCCTGAATCGAAACAAGCTGAGAGAACATCTGGAATCTAGGGGTATTCAGACTATGGTTTATTATCCGCTGTCCCTTCACCTTCAAGAGGCGTATGGAGGTTTAGGCTATAAGCAGGGTGATTTTCCTCAAAGTGAGCTGGCACAGAGCCAGGTTCTGTCGTTGCCGATGTACCCTGAGCTAGGTGAGGAACGGATACGAGAGGTAGTAGCAAGCATCAAAAACTTTATCAGAAATAGCAAAAGCCTTAGGTGTTAGTCTATCAGAATTGTTCCAGTTCGAAGCTCAGAAATAAAGGACATGAGGTAACTCCGTATCTTAATTCTTCATTCATAGCTAATCCAAAGCTAGACAAAAACCACCCAAAAATCTGGGTGGTTTTTCTTATTTGCCAAAAGTGACACCCTGATTCGTACTCAAATTTTATCAGTATCACCCCTCTTAAAAAGACGGCAAACGATAAGAATTAACTGTCTTTAAGTCGAGAATGTTACCTAAAGAATCCATATACCTGGACTGGTCTCGGTTTACTAAGTAGTGGTAGTCTGCTATCTCTATTCGCTTACTTTATCTTTACTCTAACTTGGCTGACCGCTCTGGGAATCTGCATGCTTATCCTGTCTTTTATCCTCCTAGCCCTGGGCAGGACTATTCCCAAACTGCCACCTGAGGTCTGTGGTCTTCTCCTTGAAACTGGCATTGACAATATGGCCGCTATACTGGTAAAAGACATTACCCTGGTTGAGTTTACGCACCGAATCCTGCAACTGCCTGATCTCGTTAAACTTAAGCGAGATATTACCCATCTCAAACGAACCACATCAGAACCACCCGGCAACCCTTGCTTTGTCATTAGCTACCAGGCTGGCACCGCACCCGGCAACAATAGTCTTGATATCTCAATCGAATCATGATGCCGAAGCCCTGCTGGTAACCACTGAGAAGCTATCGAGAAGAGAATTTACCACCCTACCGGTGCAAGTTAAATAAGAGGCGATACCTGTGGCAAAATGCCTCAGGGGTGATGAAGAGGAGCAAAGCTCCTCTTATGATATTCTCCCTTCCCTTACTGGGAGGGAAGAAGAAGCTCGTTAGCTGTTTCGCCTTTGCATTTAACCCCGGTGGAACTGGAAAAAAAGGAGCATTACCGTGAAATGATGAAAGAGGTTTTCTGTCGAAAACTTAACTTTTTCACAATGGTAATTATCACGGAAATTTTACAGATGACCTTTGTTCCCATATATTTCGGACTTCAATATTAATACAGAGCAATGTTTCATAAATACGAAACCATATACAACGGTGATAATATACGCAAGACGAACATCCTTCACCTTTTTGATCGAGACGTTCTTTTCTTAATGGGCATTCTGGTGGCGGTCTTTTGTCCATGCTGCACCCCCTCAAATACCTCCTTACCTAAATATAGCAATTATGAGTGGCTAGTCAATAGTATTTTGGTCACAATCAGATGTAGTACGAATTAATCAACACTTTTGCGTGCGGAATGAAGTTATTAGTAGTCAACCCGCACTCCCCGCGCCTCTAATATGCTGATATTCTCCATGTCTTCCGAACCTTCCGACAGGTCAAGATTATTGTTTACAAGCGACATCGTACCACTCAGCCCGCTGTTTTCCACCAGCGGGGAGATGTCGCTTATCTGATTTGAGTTAAATGAGAGGTTCACCAAGTTAATGAGGGATGCTAGCGGGGAGATATCGCTTATCTGGTTACTGGAGAGTCTGAGCAACTGTAGATTAGTCAGGGATGCCAGTGGGGAGATGTCGCTTATCTGGTTATTGTTAAGATTGAGTACGTTCAGATTAGTGAGGGAGGCCAGTGGGGAGAGGTCGTTTATCTGGTTAAAGGCGAGTCTGAGTCCCCTTAGGTTGGTGAGTGAGGCCAGCGGGGAAAGGTCACTTATCTGATTGATTCCGAGGCAGAGCATTTCCAGGCTGGTGAGGGAAGAAAGGGGAGAGAGGTCGCTTATCTGATTATCCTGAAGTCTGAGTATCTCTAGGCTGGTGAGAGAGGACAGGGGTGAAAGGTCGTTTATCTGATTGTAATCAAGTTGGAGCCAGGTCAAGCTGGCGAGGGAAGAAAGGGGAGAGAGGTCGCTTATCCGATTGTAATCAAGGTCTAGCTCGGTCAGGTTGGTGCAGTACTCAATACCAGAAAGGTCGGCAATGCGTAGCTCACGGGCGGCCAGCACCGTAAGCCCGGCCAGTTCCGCTGGAGTTATCGCCTCCTCGGCCGGTTTGTCTAAGGCGTCCCTTATTACCGCATCCAAGTTCTTATCGGGAAATACAACCGTTTCGGGAACTGGTGCTGCGCAGCCAATTTCATTTGAAACCAGCAGCAAAATAAATAAAATTACCGCTAGTTTGACAGTCAATTTTTTCATTTATGCTGACCTCCTAATTAAAACTAAAAAGAGGCGCCAGCCACCGCATCTCGTTTAGCGGTTCCAGTGCCCCAATTCATCACCACACTCCTACTGCACCATGCTATTTTCAAGTGTCTTTCACATCAGGTAAGCTAATTATAGTCCCATTTATCTAATTGTCAATACCTAGATTATCGAGAGCTAGTTCAAAAAACTCAAACCACCCAAACCCCTCCCCGCGTTCAAACGACTAATATATCCCCGTTGAAGCGTAGTCGTTTAACAATGGAAAGGGGATAGAGGGATAAGTGTTACGGTAGTTCGCTGATACCCCGAAGGGCGCCCTTAGCAGTCAAGACCTGATCATGCACTAGGATTCACGATACGGCCAACAAACAGAATGGTACCGGTCTCTATGTCATGGATCAGAAAGACAAAGGGGCGATCAACGGTAACCTCAACAGGCTCCTGCGGTGGCATAGCCGTTGGCAGCATTATAACTGCAGTAGCCGCTGCAGCCTCGGTGCCAGCCTCATCCACAGATACGAACGCCTTGTGTACTACATCTCCGATGAACAGGTCGCGATTGCCAGTCATGTCTGAAAAATCCGCGCCTTCGCAGAAGGCAACCGGCATACCCATAGCCGAGAGAGTCTCTTTTAGGCGAAACTCTGATTCAAATTCGAATTTTGGCATTGTTAGGCTGACTCTCTGATACTCTAGTGCCTTTATTAGTGAATCCACAAGCTGATAGTCCAAAGATCCTTCAAACTGCTCGAAGTTTTCTTTTCGGGGAAGCAAGATAACCATTGAAAGTTCGCGACCATCGTATGGCAACTCCACTGCTTGATATCCGTCACCCTGAGCATAACCGAACGACTCCGTCTGCCTCATCATCGGCACCGTGACCTCTGCTCCGTCTAGCAGATAGAATGGGCCGTCCTCTGTCATATCCTCACTAAAGGGATGCTGCCAAGCCGCATTGAAGTAGATGGCATTGGTGAGGACAAGCCGTGTCCACGTGTCAATCAGACCTTGCGGAATAAGGTCTTTGATCTTGCCTTCAGTCTGCTCACTAACCCAGTCATTAATAGTAATACGAGACTGTTCTGGTGCCTTGATAAAATCAAGGGGTCGAAGCCCGGCACCGTAATTCTCAGCCAGGAGGTCGAGAAATTCGGAGAGGAACTTATAGCCCTGTTGACCCCAGATGGCATTGACGATGTTCAGCCGGAAGCCCTCTCCATCCTTGCCTTTGGCGCCTTTACCCCGCTGACTGAGTTCGATATCCACACCATTGAATACCGGATGTAGACGGTCTTGAGAGAGGACGAAGTGAAGAGTATCCGCCATCTGCTGTGCGGTCTCACCGCGAGCACCCGCATATGTCATCGCCAGCGCCAGCGAAATGCTGTAGGGAGAAAAGAAGAGGTTGTCATCCTCTTTTCTAAGTGCCTGATACAGGTCGAAGGCGAAGACACTGTTTCCATCGACCTGAGTTGCCAGATCCGCTTCATTCACATCCGGCGAAGTCACCCGCTGCTTGTCTGATCGAAGTATCTCGCTTGGTGTAGGTGCAGGTGTTGGAGTTGGTGCTGGCGCTGGAGTCGGCGTCGGTGCTGGTGCGGGAATTGGGCTAGGTTCGGCACATCCTAATGTTATAGAAGTCACTAGACTTAAAAGAACGACTAAAATAAGCAATAGCGCCTTAAACACTTAACTTGTCTCCTTTGCATGTATCATTCTATATCTTATAACGTAAAAGATTCTACTTAGTTAGGCAAAAGTTAGATAGGGTCCTCAAATAGTTTAAAACCACCCAAACCCCTCCCCACGTTCAAACGACAAATATATCCCTCATGAAGCGATGTTGATTAAAAATGGAGTAGGGCGCAGGTGTAAGAAACAGCACGTACTTTTGGCTACCTTGACTAGAGTATGATATCGCAATAGACTTTATTAAAAGTCAGAAAGGAGAATATAACATGATTAAGTATGTAGCAATTAGTCGCCTTAAATCAGGTTATGGCCGTGACGAGACTTGGGAGCTTTGGCGAACTAAACATGCAACTTGGGCGAAGGATATTCTGCGTCCAGAATTAAAGCAATACATTATCCATCGGGTTGTAAAGACTGTTAGCGACAATGATATTTTTGGATTTGCTGAAATGCTATTTGATGATGTTGACAGTTTTGAACGTGCTTTTAATAGGCTACTCAGTAAAGGACCAGACGAATTTATGCAGCGCTTGCAAAGGGTTGACAGAATATTACTTGAGTACGAAGAAGTTAAGTTATGAACTACAAACCACCCAAACCCCTCCCCGCGTGAAAACGAGGGATATATTCCGCGTAAGGCGAGATTAATTAAAAACAGAGAGGGGATAGGGGTTTGAGGATATTACGAGGTCAGTGAGGAAAAAACTACATTAGTTTGTCTGGTTCACAACCTAGAGGCCGTTTGTTAGAGTCCGCCCGTTTAAACTTGTCTTTACAATGTATTGGTGATTATTGTTCCGCTAGCTTCTAGCTGATATAATGCCAATAAACTCTATCACTTAAGCTATTTCCTACTTTTGATAGACTACAATCTAGTAACTATACTCAACTTGTTCTAAGTCAAACGTAAACGTGCTCCATTGCGCTCTCGTAATATTTGAATCCGATGATGTGATCTAATATTGACAAAATCACGAAGCTCTTGTAGCCTTTACAGTAAAAACATTTTCTATGGTCTCTGTTGAAGGGGCGGTTTAACGTATATGGACTTATCTAAGATCACCGGGCAGTTTACTGAGAGTATTATACGGGATATGACACGGGTGGCGTTACGACATCCTGGCAGTATAAATTTGGCTCAAGGGTTCCCTGACTTCCCCGCCCCCGAATCCATTAAACACGCCGCAATTGAAGCTATCCAAAGAGATATCAACCAATACGCTATCACTTGGGGAAGTGCCTCGCTCCGAGAAGCGATTGTGGCAAAAGCTCGTCATTACAATCATATTGAAGCAGATCCAGATAAGAATATTACAGTAACATGCGGATCGACTGAAGCTATGATGGCATCTCTTAAGGCAGTGATTAATCCGGGGGACGAAATTGTAATTTTCGAGCCATTCTATGAAAACTACGGCCCAGATTGTCTCCTTTCCGGAGCAACTCCACGATATATTCGATTGAGACCACCTGACTGGTCTTTTGATTTTGATGAACTTGAAGAACTCTTTAACTCAAAAACTAAAGCAATCATAATTAACACCCCAAATAATCCTACTGGAAAAGTATTCAGCAAAGAAGAACTTCTTTTCATCGCCAGGCTTTGTGTTGAATATGATGCAATAGCCATCACAGATGAGATATATGAACATATTCTGTATGATAATCACACGCACCTATCGATTGCCTCCTTACCTGAGATGGCAGACCGGTCCATTACAATTAATTCCATCTCAAAAACCTATTCTCTGACAGGGTGGCGGGTTGGGTGGGCAATTGCCAGCGATAAGATTACGGGAGAGGTAAGGAAGGTTCACGATTTCTTGACTGTGGGCGCCGCAGCACCCTTGCAAGAGGGCGCTGCTTTTGCTTTGTCATTGGGTGAAGAATATTATCGATGGTTGGCAGATTTCTATCGGAATGCGAGGAATATCTTATATAACTCCTTATTGAAAACCGATTTGTATCCGTATAAACCAGCAGGAGCCTACTACATCATGACCGAATGTACTGATTTCATGCAGAAGCACCAACTACAGAATTCTGTAGAATTGGCCTTCTTTCTGGTTAAAAACATCGGGATCGCTACGGTTCCAGGAAGCTCGTTTTATTCTGATCCTAGTAACGGAAAATTTATAATTCGGTTTTGTTTCTGCAAAAAACCGGAGACACTTCAAAAAGCACAGTCTTATCTTTCAAAAATATCGAAAGCAACGCATGGCCATCATACCCAGAATATCGATAACTAGTTCAACAAACGCAAACCAACCAAACCCCTCCCCACGTTTAAACTTCAAATATATCCCCATTGAAGCGATGTTGATTAAAAATGGAGGGATAGGGTAAGTTTTAGATTGCGGTTTTAAAACGGGCAGAAAGAAGAAAGATGGGTAACTAAACGCTATATCGTTTAACCCCACAAATAAGCCATTTGACAATTTTTGGTTTTGTCGAGTCTATTCACGATAATACTACTACCATTTGCTATAATTTAACTACGCAGCTCAAATCATGGTAAGAAAGTTAATTCAATGCGAAAAGAGGTGACCGTAATGAAACTGAAAGATAAAGTTGCAATCGTCACTGGTGGTGGTACCGGAATAGGGAAGGCCATCGCGCTAGAATTCGCTCATGCCGGGTCGGACGTCGTCATCTGCAGCCGTAACATCCAGAATCTTGAGAGAGTGCGTGATGAGATTGTTGCCCTCGGAAGGCGGTCACTGGCGATAACCATGGATGTACGCGTCAAGCCACAAGTGGATACCATGGTGCAAGAAGTGATAGATGAATTTGGCCGAATTGACATCCTGGTGAATAATGCTGGCATCAATCGTCCCACACCAATTCTCGATTTAACAGAGGATACTTGGAATCTACTGTTCGATACCAACCTCAAAGGCACCTTTTTCTGCACACAGGCCGTGGTTAAACATATGGTTAAACAGAGATACGGAAAAATCATAAATATATCCTCGACAGCCGCTCTGGGGGCTAATGAACCCGGGCAGGCGGCGTATGCGGCTTCGAAAATAGGCGTGAATGCATTTACCAAAGCCTGTGCCCGAGAGTTCGGCCCTTATGGAATAAATGTCAACACGATAGCTCCGGGAAGAATTCTAACCCCCTTAATTTACGCTAGCCGAACACCTGAGCAGGTCGATAAGTTTATCGAGGTTGGCAAAAGCAGTGCTGTTCTAGGTAGGCTTGGTATTCCTGAGGATGTTGCTCATCTGAGCCTATTCTTGGCTTCGGATGATTCGTCTTTCATTACTGCTGAGGTTGTTGCCTGTAACGGCGGTAGAACCAATCTGATGGGTCACTGATTCTCACTATGCAACTCCTAAATGTGTAGGTAGACGATCCCGCAACGCACTATGCGGTCACACCTGGTACATCAATAAGACGATCCGAACATGTAAGTGCTTGACGTGTAGCTCTGCTAAGGCTAAACCTCGAGAAATGGAATCGACGGAACACGGTGGAACGAAGAATTTCGAGCATAAAAATGGTGGGCCATTCTGGGCTCGAACCAGAGACCTCAGTCTTATCAGGACTGCGCTCTAACCAACTGAGCTAATGGCCCGCAAATCGTGTCTAATTCTACGCCAAACAAAATGAGAAATCAAGCCCTGGGCCGCAGTCTTACTATAAAAACACCTTAACCACTGGACAGCGAAAGGAAGGTAAATCTACCTCGATTGATCGAGGACCGACCTAGGAGATTAGAGTGTTTCCACTCAGGTCATCTCCCTAGAAAGGAGGTGATCCAGCCACAGCTTCCGCTACGGCTACCTTGTTACGACTTCGTCCCAATCACCGGCCCCACCTTAGGCGACTACCTCCCTGACAAGTCAGGGTTAGCCCATCGACGTCAGGTGTTGCCGACTTTCATGACGTGACGGGCGGTGTGTACAAGGCCCGAGAACGTATTCACCGCAGTATGCTGACCTGCAGTTACTAGCAACTCCAACTTCATGCAGGCGAATTTCAGCCTGCAATCCGAACTGAGGAT
>JAUWBK010000125.1 GCA_030605045.1 Dehalococcoidia bacterium | reverse complement strand
GAAGCGGGCTATCAGCCGGAATTAGCTTACTTTGAATGTTTGCATGAGCTTAAGCTCATTGTTGACCTGATTTATAAAGGTGGCATAAGCTTTATGCGTGATTCGGTCAGCCATACTGCCCAGTATGGTGATCTTACCCGGGGACCTCGGGTCATTGATGACATGGTGAGAGAAAATCTGTGGGAAATCCTGGCCGAGATTCAGGACGGCACTTTTGCCAGAGAATGGATTCTGGAAAATCAGGCCGGTCGTCCGGTCTTTAATGCCTTGAAGCGCAAGGATAGGGAACACCCCATTGAGCTGGTGGGTGCTGAATTACGCAAGATGATGCCCTGGCTCTAAGGGATAAAATAAAGACACGGGCAAATAAAATTAATAAGCCATTCGATTAAAATGTAGAGGAACCATGGACAGAGTAATTATCTTTGATACCACCTTACGAGATGGAGAGCAGGCAGCCGGGGGAAGCCTGAACATCAAGGAAAAATTGGATATAGCCAAGCAACTGGAGAAGCTTGGGGTGGATGTCATTGAGGCCGGCTTTCCAATTAGCTCTCCGGGAGATTTCGAGGCAGTGAAGCTCATTGTCCAGGAGGTGCGTAACCCGATAATCTGTGGTCTGGCTCGCGCTAATCCCAAAGATATCGACCGTGCTTGGGAAGCAATTAAGGAGGCAGCACATCCACGAATACACGTGTTCGTGTCGTCTTCAGACATACATCTCATGCATGGGATGAAAAAAAGCCGCGAGGAAATTCTACAGCTGGCCGGCGATATGGTCGCCCGAGCCAAAAGCTACACCGATGACATCGAATTTTCACCAATGGATGCCAGCCGAACCGAACTGGCGTATCTCTATCAAATTCTGGAGGTAACGATTGATGCTGGGGCAACTACCGTGAATATTCCCGACACTGTGGGCTATGCCATCCCTGATGAATTTGGCCGGTTAATTAAAGGTATATTCCAAAATGTGCCCAACATAGACAAGGCGGTGGTCAGCGTTCATTGCCATAATGACCTGGGTCTGGCGGTGGCTAACAGCCTGGAGGCAGTCAAACAGGGTGTTAGACAAGTGGAGTGCACGATTAATGGTATTGGCGAAAGAGCAGGTAATGCTTCCCTGGAAGAAATTGTGATGACTATTAAAACTCGCGGTGACCTTTTTAAGCTGACGACCAATATTGATACCAGGCAAATCTACCGAACCAGCCGACTGGTAAGCGAGTTAACCGGTTTTTCGGTGCAATCGAACAAGGCCATTGTTGGCGCTAACGCTTTTCGCCATGAATCAGGGATACACCAGGATGGAGTCATCAAAATGCCGATAACCTTTGAGATAATTGACCCCAAAACGATAGGCATACCAGCCAGTAGCTTGGTGCTGGGCAAACTCAGTGGCCGGCATGCCTTGAGAGAGCGACTGGCCGAGTTGGGCTACAGCTTAAATGAGGAAGACTTCAACCGCGTCTTTCAAGCCTTCAAACAGCTAGCGGATAAGAAGAAGGAAGTCACCGACCGGGATATTGAATCTCTTGTTGCCGAGGAACAGCGCACTGTTTCTGAAGTCTACCACCTTGACCGCCTTCAGGTGTCTTGCGGTGATAGAGGTATCCCCACTGCCTCGGTAGTACTTATTAGTCCTGATGGTCAGGCCCTGGCCGACGCGGCGCTGGGTACTGGTCCCGTGGACGCAACCTTCAAGGCTATCGATAAAATAGTCGGCGTGCCTAATGTCCTTGCTGAGTTTAGTATTAAATCAATCACTGAAGGTATTGATGCCATTGGTGAAGTACTGGTTAGGATAGAGAGTGACGATATAACCTATACCGGACGAGGCGCGGATACTGATATTATTATCGCCAGTGCTAAAGCTTACATAAATGCCCTCAATAGATTGCTAGCTGCCAGAAGAGGAACCAGGTAGGCGCTGAGATGGGAACGGTAATGGAGATGATCCTGCGGCTCTTGTTAGCTACCGCCTTAGGGGCTATCATTGGCTACCAGAGGGAAAGGACAAAAAAGCCGGCGGGACTGAGGACGCATGTTCTTATCTGTCTCGGTGCCGCCCTATTTACTGTAGTTTCTATTTATGGCTTTGGTATTGCCAGTGATCCGGCTAGAGTCGCCGCTGGAGTGGTGGTTGGTATTGGTTTCATTGGTGCTGGCGTTATTCTGCACCGTGAAGGAGAGATTGTCGCTGGGTTGACTACGGCAGCCACGATTTGGGCGGTAGCTGGCATTGGTCTGGCGGCTGGGGCTGGGCTGTACCTAATCTCAGTAGTGGCCACCGCACTCGTGCTGGCTGTGTTGCTTATCCCTCGTTCCATTGGGTGATTCCCGAATTTAAATTCCTCAGCTACTTAATCTGAAGAAAGGAAACTGAAGTGACTTTAGCGGAAAAGATATTGGCGGCTCATACTGATAAAAAAAGGGTAAGTCCGGGTGAATTTGTCAACGTCCGGCTCGATATGGTTATGGCGAATGATATTACGGCCCCGATTTCAATCAAAGAATTCCACCGAATCGGAGTCGATAAGGTCTTTGATCCCCGAAAGGTGGTGATGGTGCCCAGCCACTTGACACCGAATAAGGACATTGCTTCTGCCGAGATGAATAAGATGATGAGAGATTTTTGCTACGGGCAAGGAACCCTCTACTTTGAAGTAGGTAAGGCGGGCATTGATCATGTACTTTTGCCGGAACAAGGTTTGGTACTCCCCGGAGAAGTAGTTGTTGGGGCTGATTCACACACCTGTACTTACGGTGCCTTGGGTGCCTTCGCTACCGGCATGGGTTCAACTGATATCGCCGCCGCCATGGCGACCGGTGACATCTGGATGAAGGTGCCACCGACGATTAAATTTGTTTACCGCGGCAGTTTGGGGAAATGGGTAGGGGGTAAGGATTTAATCCTTTATACGATTGGTAACATTGGTGTCGATGGCGCTTTGTATTCAGCAATGGAGTTTACCGGTGAAGCGATAGATGCCCTGTCCATGGACGGTCGATTTACTATGGCTAATATGGCGATTGAGGCTGGAGCTAAAGTTGGTCTCTTTAGGGTGGATAATAAAACTCAACTTTACATAAAATCAAGGGCGCAACGTCCTTATAACGTATATGAACCAGATGTCGATGCTGAATACGCCAAGATCATAGAGCATGATGTCTCTGGTCTCGAGCCTCAGGTTGCCTTCCCTCATTCGCCAGCCAACACCAAACCGGTTAGTGAGGTAGGGGACATAGAAATCGACCAAGTGATAATTGGCAGCTGCACCAACGGTCGTCTTGAGGATTTAAAAGTTGCCGCCCAAATATTGAGAGGGAGAAAAGTACACCCCAGGGTTCGTTGTATCGTTATTCCCGGTTCGCAACAGGTATATCTTGATGCCTTAATTGAAGGACTTATCGAAATATTTGTTAAAGCCGGTGCTGCGGTCAGCACGCCAACCTGTGGTCCTTGCTGTGGCCTTCATATGGGGATTCTGGCTGCAGGCGAGCGGTGCGTTTCTACCACCAACCGCAATTTTGTCGGCCGGATGGGCAG
>JAUWBK010000081.1 GCA_030605045.1 Dehalococcoidia bacterium | reverse complement strand
CCTCAAGCCATGGCTTCCAATTCAATGTGGGAAATCGGCAAATCTTATTACGCCGTCCGTCTCGAGCCCGGTGGTGCTTGGAACTGCGTCAACTCGGAAAAGTGGTTGTCTCTGCCTCCTGAGTACCAGACCGTGCTTATGGAAGAGGGCGTCGCCGCACAGAAGAGAATTCAGGACAAATATGACGGACTAGCCCTCAAGGAAAAAGCCACATTGGCGGCAAACGGCATAGAAATAAATGAGCCATCCCAGGCGGAGATTGACGCCTGGAGGGACGCCGCCGCGGCAATCTGGGATAAATGGGCCAAAGAGAACCCCGTTAACAAACAGGCTTTAGACCTTGCCAAGAAAGCTTTGGGCTTCTAATCCCAGAATACTGCAAGAAACAATTGAATAGGGCAAACCAGTTCGCCTATGAATGGGATGGCGGACTGGTTTGCCCAAAAATAACAAGCAGTGTCGATGAAGTTAACTTATTATTTGGATATATTAAGCAAGTATCTCTTCCGTACATCAGCGGTATCAGGGCAGGTATTAATTCTCGGCATGACCCTGCTGATAACCGTAGATGTGCTTGGTCGAGCCACGCTCGGAAAATCAACCTTAGTCTCAACCGAAATATCAGGATATGCTCTGGTCGCCCTCGTTTTTCTGGGCCTGGCCTATACTCTGCGAATGGAAAGGCACATTAAGATTGAGCTATTAACTAGAAGGCTTTCTCCAAGGAAGCAGCAGCAGCTTGAAATAGCTGTTTTGATATTAAGCCTGATCTTTATCGCCTGGTTTACCTGGGCCACTATGGGCCCTGTGGTGCAAAATTACATTCAGCACCATATTTCTATAACTTATCTGCATACCCCTTACTGGATACCATATCTTTTCGTCCCGGTTGGCGCCGGGATGCTGGCTATCGGACTATTAATTGAAATAATTGGCAAACTCAAAAAACTTAGACACTAGCTGGCAAAAGTATATTTGGTAGCATGCAACTAGATAGAAAAACAAAACGAGAGGATTTGCGGTAATTGATTATTGAGAATCCATTCATACTTGTAACCCTTTCCTTTTTAGCATTATTCCTATTACTTGCTATCGGTGTGCATATTGCTATTGCGCTGGCGATGGTAGGAGTTATTGGGTTTTTTGTTTTCCAGGGCACTGCCGGCCTCGCCCCTCTCATTCCTTTCAGTACTTTGGATAGCTTTATCCTCACTGCTATCCCGCTCTTTATCTTCATGGGTGAGATTCTGGTGCAATGTGGGGCCTCGGATATGATTTACCGTGGCACTTCTCGATTGCTTAGCTGGTTGCCAGGTGGATTGTTCCACGCCAACATCGGGGCTTGCGCTATGTTTGCTGCTATCTCCGGGTCAAGTCCGGCCACTGCTGCCACTATTGGCACGGTGGCAATTCCATCGCTGAAGAAGCGAGGCTATGATACCTACATAACTCTCGGTTCACTTGCCGCCGGCGGAACTCTCGGAATCCTTATCCCACCAAGTATAAATATGATTGTCTATGGAGTCTTAGCTGAGGAATCGATAGGGCAGCTTTTTGCCGGTGGGGTAATACCCGGCATTATACTTTCTGGTATGTTCATGATTTACATTGGATTTAGAGCCGTAAGAAATCCAGGACTAGCACCTAAAGAAATGGCCTTGTCAATAAAAGGTGTAGCTCTGAGCTTTTTAGATTTGTGGCCTCTCTACGTTCTGGCAATTATCGTCTTGGGTGGAATATTTGGTGGATTCATGACGCCAACGGAAGCCGCCGCAATAGGAACCTCTGCTTCTTTGATTATAGCCATGGTATTACGGAGATTCAGTTGGGCACTTCTAAAAAGTTCTCTGGCCAGCTCACTGCAGACTACCTGTATGGTTTTGTTTATCGTCGTTGGCGCTAGCATCATGGCGAGCTTCTTCTCTCGGGCAGGGATACCATTGGCTGTGTCTCAAATGATAGTTGAATCGGGCGTTTCCAATTTGGTAGTTCTATTAGCTATATATGCTGTTTACATCTTCTTGGGCTGTTTCATCGACCCAGTATCAATACTCTTATTGACCGCTGCCACCGTGCTGCCAATAGTTGAACAGATGGGGTTCGACCTTATTTGGTTTGGAGTGATATATGTGGTACTGGCTGAAATCGGTATGATTACACCCCCGATGGGTCTAAACCTTTTCGTGATTCAGGGTATCTCGAGGGAAGACCTGTGGAAAGTAGTCATTGGCTCTATACCCTTTTTCCTCATTATGCTTGTCGGCATCACACTGTTCACCGTTTTTCCATCTATAATTCTATGGTTCCCTAATCTGCTCTTTCAGAGCTGAATATTCATCAGTACTAATAGTAATTTAAATAATAAGTAATATTTAAGTAAGGAGGACATCATGATCGAGTGGAATATCCCCAAAATAACTGGCGAAGAAGCCACTGGCTGGAACGTCGATCGACTGGTCACCGTAGAAATCAAAACGGGAGGCCGGCCTGGTCGGTGCATTATTTTCCCCTTGTACGAAGCTGCCGTGAAAACAGTTGGTGATAGACCTATCAGTTTGGTCGCCGCTGAGAGATTGATTGAGCAGGTTAAACCTGGTGATACCGTAGTTTTAATGACCGGCATGGGAGCAATGCCCTTTATGCCACGCGGTGAGACTGATGGCCCATCCGGAGTCGCCAGCCTAGCCAGAGCTGTTAGCTTTGGGTTGAAGGCTTTACCATTGGTCGTAACACCACCGCGCGATTTTGAGGCCGTGTGCGGTGCCGTTAGAGCGGCTGGTCTGGGCATTCTGGAGTACGAAGAAGCCAAAGCTACGACTACTCGTTGTGCCGTTGCCATACCCTTCCCTTATATTGGTGAGGAAGCTGCGAAGTTTGCCAAGAGCATGATGGATAAGTATGTTCCAAAAGCGGTAGCCTCGGTGGAAATGTTTGGCCCTAACAAAAAGGGAGTCAAACATTTCGGTACCGGTCTGCCCGTAGAAGGCTATGGCGAGAAATTCCCCGGTGTAGAGCATGTTTTTCACGAAGCAGAATCCAGAGGAATACTAACTATTGGCTGCTTGGATGTCGGTAATGAAATGGGGGCCGGTACGATAGAAGAAATAGTGAGAAAAGTAGTACCTTACGCAGATGTTTGCCGGTGCCCGTGTGAGTCTGGGTTTGCTTGCGCGGTTAAGGCGGATATTGCTTTCCCGGCTTCTGTCTCCAATTGGGCAGCATATGCCATTACGGCTATGGTAGGATACTTACTCAAGCAGCCTGAGATTCTTCAGGATGTTGATACGGAGCGGCGGATGCTGGAGGCGGCTGCCATGGCTGGCTCGGCTGACGGCTGCCTGGGGGCTTCCGTTGTAGCCGCAGATGGCATTTACTGGGAAACCCAGCAATGTTTTATTAGGATACTGCGTAACATCGTTGAGAGCGCGCTTTCTGGCTTCGGGATTGCCGGACAATTGGAGAAGAAAGATTAATCACGGCACAAGTTTAAAAGGAAAGGTACAGACTGTCCTAGGTTTAATTGAGCCAGATGCTATGGGGGTTACTCTCCCGCATGAGCATCTCTTCATTGACATGAGTTGCTTTTTCATAGAACCCAGCGATGACGAGAAAGAATTAGCCCACCAGTCAATCTCCCTGGAGAATCTAAGCTGGGTTCGTTCTCATCGGATGAGTAATCTCTATAATTTGCAGCCTTTTGAGGAAGAAGAAGTCATTAGTGAGGTCTTACTTTTCAAAAATGCCGGAGGGAATACAATTGTAGAACAAACTCCAATTAATATGGGCCGTGACCCTGTTAAATTGGTGAATATCGCCCGTGCTACCGGCCTTAACATAATCATGGGCACGGGTTACTATAGAGAGACGGAGCCCTCCTGGAATCCTGGCAGGGAAGGGGGCTGGGTAATGAAGAAGCTTGGCAGCTATCCACAGGCGTACATTGATTCTGCCACGGAAGAGAATTTAACTGAGAAATTTGTGCAGGATATAATGGTAGGGGACAGCGGGGTTCGAGCGGGCTTCATTGGTGAGCTTGGCTGTTCATGGCCATTAACTGATAATGAACGAAAAGTATTACGTGCCGCAGCCGTAGCTCAGCAACAAACAGGCGCATTAATAACCATACACCCTGGTTTTCATGAGGATTCACCTTTAGACATTATCGAGGTTCTTTCTGAGGCTGGTGCTGATATCAATCACTTAGTTATGAGTCACCTGAGTATATCCGTTGGCACTCATAGCACCCGTTGTAAGCTAGCCAAAACGGGATGTTACCTTGAATGGGATTTATTTGGCTGGGACGGAGTATATCCGCAACGGCCTACGCCTATTGATATACCCGGTGAACAAGGGCGCATCAGGCAGATCATTCAACTTATCACTGAAGGATACCTAAACCAGATTCTTATTTCACATGATATTTGCGCCAGGATACGACTAGCACGTTTTGGTGGTTCTGGTTATGCCCATATATTGAATAATATTATCCCCATAATGCAACAGAAAGGCATAACTGAAGCACAGATACATACCATCATGGTAGAAAATCCAGAGAGAGCCTTTGCTTTTGTCTAATCTAAATCTAATTACCTCGCCCTCTCCCGGTTACTGAAATCACCTGTTCCACCACGCCGTTTCTTACCCCGTATATCTGGTCATGTATGTTAATAACTAGGGTAGCATTGTTCGGCACAATTTCCAGTCGCTCACCAAAGCTCAGCTTTCTCCCGGGGTCCGTATAGTAAAGGCAACTGATCTCGGCAGAGATACGCCCGAACCACAAGTCTGGACGCCCTTGGACAGAACCGAAGCTAGGTCTTCCATTCCAGAAAAACTCCAGAGCATCCCGATGCTCGATGAGGGAATCAGACCCGAACGTCTTGTACCCGGCATCAATTACCACCCAATCTGGATGTGAAGTGCTCATCACGGTAGTTAGCACTGTGACCGCGCATGCTTCTCTGGTGTTGCCTCCCATTCTCATATACCTGATGTCACCGATTGCAAACGCCCCTGGATGAATCTCGGTTATCTCGGAGAATTTACCTTCCTTCATAAGACGGCACGTAGAATGGAAGGTGGGTGAGGCACCCACGGAAACATGCTCTATGGCGATGCCTTCCTTTTTAAGCAGCTTCGCATTTTCAGTCATTATCGTGGCCGCTTCAAGAGCCACCTCATCTTTACCTTCCAGCGTTGGCTTTATCCCCATTTCATGTCCATAAATACCAATAAGGTCAATGCCAGGAAGCTGACGGAGTTGCTTAGCTAGGTTCAAGACAGGTTCGCCAGGGAGTACACCAAAGCGAGGGCTTCTACCTAAATCGATCTTAATGAGCACACGAGCTTTCTTGCCAACGGCTTGAGCAAGCTGAGAAATAATCCTGGCTTGCTCGAGCATATCTACCACGACGGCTAGTTTGAGCCGCGGTTTGTTCAGAAGTTTCTTCAGTATTTCTCCTTTAGGGCCACCATAAAAGACAGGGTGAGCAATAATAATATCCTCAATTCCCTGTTCTGCCATAGCTTCTGCCTGCTCCACAACACCCACCTCGACACCACATGCCCCTCTTTCAATTTGCATCTTGGCTATTGATGCATTCTCGTGAACCTTAACATGTGGTCTCAGCCTAATGCCTGCCTCGGCCGCTAGTTTGGACATTTCCTTTATATTTGCCTCCAGCGTATTCAAATCGACGAGCACAGCCGGTGTGTTTAAAGATGGATAAGGCATCTTTTGTTCTGTCATCAATATTTACCTCCTTTCAATAGGGAAACTGTTGA
>JAUWBK010000113.1 GCA_030605045.1 Dehalococcoidia bacterium | reverse complement strand
GGAAAGTGCCACAGAAACATACCGCCCCACCTAAAGGGGTAAGGGTGAAATGGTGGGGTAAGAGCCCACCAGCGGCTGGGTGACCAGTCGGCTGGGTAAACCCCATCCGGAGCAAGACCAAATAGAGGGACAAAAGGGATGCCCGGCCTGTTCCCTGGGTTGGTCGCTTGACCCTGGTGGTAACATCAGGGCTAGATAGATGGTCACCGCTCCGAACCTTCGGAGTACAGAACTCGGCTTACAGGTTTACTTGACCCTAAATTTTTCTGTCGGCTGAAATAGCGGAGAGTAAGTCCAATGTCAAGAACAATGAGATTCCTGGTAATAGGCCTGATATTGATAGCCATACTTGCCCTAACTTTCGGTACTGGCTATAACTTGGGTCGAACTCCCTCAGGCCCAGGCGATGGTCTGGAGGTGGTGAAGCAAGCTTGGAATATCATCTTCGATGATTATGTGGATAAAGATGAGCTTAGTCCCAGCGAAATGAGTCAGGGTGCCATCGAAGGCATGATAGAGGCGTTGGATGACCCTTACAGTTCCTATTTGGATGCCGAAACCCACCAACTGAGCTTGAGTAGCTTGGAAGGGGAAATTGAAGGCATTGGTGCCCAGGTGGCAATTAGAGATGAACAGCTAACCATTATCGCGCCCATTGCTGATTCACCAGCGGCCAAGGCTGGCATCAGGGCGGGTGATGTCGTCCTGGAAATAGATGGTAGTCCCACCGCGGAGATGAGCCTGGCCGAGGCGGTGCTTAATATCCGCGGTCCCAAGGGAACTTCAGTCAGGCTTCTTATCTTGCACCAAGGTGAAACCGAGCCTGAGGAAATTGAGATAGTTAGAGCCAAAATTGAACTGGCCAGGGTCCGCTTTGAAATGAGTGAAAATATCGCTTATATTAATATCACTCACTTCTCCGGACGCACCAATGAAGAGCTTTTACCGATACTAGAGAGCCTTAACGAGCAAGGAGCAAGAGGTATCATCATCGACCTGCGTGGTAATCCGGGTGGCATACTTGAGATAGTAATTGATGTCGCCTCCCACTTTTTGCCGGAAGGAATAGTCGTCAATGTGGTGGATAACCAAGAAAAGCATACTGCTCTTGAGGTTAAACCTAGTACGGTAACTACTGACCTACCTATGGTTGTTTTAGTGAACGGTTTTAGTGCCAGCGGCAGTGAGGTGTTGGCTGGTGCTCTGCAAGACCATGGTCGTGCTACCATTGCCGGCAGCAAAACCTTTGGTAAAGGCAGTGTTAATGTCCTCCGCCAACTTAAAGACGGCTCAGGGTTATATATTACCACCGCCCGCTGGCTCACTCCTAACGGTCGCCTCATCGAAGGTGAAGGCATAAAGCCAGACCATCAGCTTGAGCTTGAAGGGGAAGAGGCTATCCAGTGGGCGATAGACTACCTGAAGAGCCATAAGTAAAAGGTGGAGGTACCAGATATGGGAAATAACCTTGTACAGATAACGGTTAACCAGGCGAAGCTATCTATAATTAAGGGTGATATTACCCAACAGGCCACTGACGCCATTGTCAATGCCGCTAACTCCAGTTTGATGGGTGGCGGCGGTGTGGATGGGGCTATCCACCGTGCCGGTGGTCCGGCCATTCTGGAGGAATGTAAACAAATCGTCGCCCGACAAGGACGTTTGCCCACTGGTAAGGCAGTGATGACTACTGGCGGAAATCTTAAAGCCAAGCATGTCATCCATACTGTTGGCCCTATCTGGCACGGTGGTGGTAAAGGTGAAGTCGAGTCACTGGAGAGCGCCTATCGGGAAAGCCTGAAACTGGCTGCAGAGAACGATCTGGCTAGCGTTTCCTTTCCCTCGATAAGTACCGGTGCCTATGGCTATCCGATTGAACAAGCTTCAAGGATAGCCCTAGGGTCAGTTATCTCATTTCTTCGTGAGAGTGTTACTTCCATTAAAGAGGTAGTATTTGTCCTCTTTGACTCTCGAACCTTTGACATCTATGCCTCAGCTCTCCAGAAGATTGTGGCGAAAAAGGAATAAGAATGGGGAAGTAATTGGCTGAGCACGCGCATCACCACCCTTTGCCGGTAGGCAGTAAACTTAAATTTGGCATTATGCTTACCGGCTTCATTCTGGCGGTAGAATTAGTCGGTGGGTTTCTGTCCAATAGTCTGGCTTTACTCAGCGATGCTGGTCATGTCTTTGCTGATATTATCGCGCTTTCCCTCAGCTGGTACGGGGTGAGGCAGGCGGAGCGCCCGGCGAGCAGCCGCATGACTTTTGGCTATCACCGGATAGGTGTAGTCATTGCCCTAGTTAACGCCATCAGTATCTTTGCCATTGCCGGGGTTATCTTTTACGAGGCCTACCGCCGCTGGCAACAGCCACCAGAGGTAAATAGCCTGCTCATGCTAGTTGCGGCCGCTATCGGCCTTAGCGTCAATATCTTTATTGCGTTCTGGCTGCGCAAGGAACAGCAAAGTAATCTCAACGTACGCAGTGCCTTCTGGCACGTTCTCGGTGATGCCTTGGCTTCAATAGGGGTCATTATTGGGGCAGTCATCATCATGCTCACCGGATGGTTCTTGGTCGATCCAGTTGTCAGCATACTCATTGGCTTGATTATTACTCTGGCTGCTTGGCGTATCCTGAAAGAAGGCTTGAAAGTTCTTTTAGAAGCTACTCCGCAACAGGTGGATGTAACCAGGATGATCGATACCCTGAAAGAAATACGGGGGGTAAAGGGGGTACACGATGTCCATGTCTGGAGCATTTCCCCGGAGTTGCATGCCATGAGTTGTCATGTGCTTATCGATGACCTGCCGATGAGTCAAGCAGGGGAAATCCGTAAGGAGGTTGAAGAGGTACTGCGGCGGCAATTTGACATTGAGCATAGCGCGCTCCAGATGGAGTGCCGGGAATGCGGCAAGAACGACTTATTTTGCTCTTTAACCCCTGTCCCGCCTGAAGATGAAGATAAGGAATCTCAGGGATAGCCCGGCCTGCCCCCTTGCCAAGCAGGGGACAGATATTTTAAGATGATGGTAATATGATATGGATTAATATTATTGCCGTTATCATTCTCATCTTCAGCTTTTTCGGTGGATTCAGAGAAGGAGCAGTGAAACAATTCTTCAACCTGGTGGCACTTATCATTGCTATTCCACTGGCTGGGTTTTCTTACCACCTGCTCGCAGCGCTTCTTTCCTTCTTACCCGGGGAGAACTGGGAAAATTTTATCGGTTTCTTTATTGCCTTGGCCCTGATAAGTGTTATATTGCATTTTATAGCTCTTTTACCGAGGAGACTTGTCCAGAAAATCTGGAGAAGAGGTTTGTTCTTTCGACTAATTGGTGGTGCCCTTAATCTGGTCAATGCCAGTATCGGCATGGTGGTCTTTACTCTGGTACTGCTAGCTTACCCTATTTTTGACTGGCTGGAACGTGCGGTGGCTAATTCCGGCGTCCTGGCATCGTTGGTGGAAATTTTCGGTTTTGTTCAGGCAATGCTGCCGGAAGTATTTCAGAGTGCCGCTACTTTGGTAGTAGCTGGGCTACTTATATAAGACAGTATCCCTCATTTATTTTGATGTCCGCTTTTCACGTATTTAGAGTTCTTAAGGCACATAACTTTTTTTATCATTTTCAAGTAAAACCTCTTGACAATTACAACCAACAGGAGTAACTTATCTAATTACACGGTAGGATACATCACTTAGCTGGTCAAGGAGATATGTCCAGCGAGGGAATAACAAAACTACAAGAATATCTGGAAACCTTACGGCGTAAATACGAAGCTTACTTTGATATTTACCCGGATCATTCTATTTTAGGCCGTAGGTTAGACCTTTATGCTCGCTCCCATGTGAGGAGCGAGAAGTTTTTTATCACCAAAAAAGTGACCCTCGGTGCCTGGGAAACCAATGAATACTGTCTGGTAGAGAGTCACCCCACTGAAATTTATGCCCCCCAAGTCCAGGAATTTACCGCCTTCCTGGTAAACGCTGCCGGCGAGCTGGTCAAACCCCATAAGGAACACATGTCCAGCATGGTCACCGGCATATTGATTTCGGAGCAAGGGTTTGACCCCGAAGC
>JAUWBK010000049.1 GCA_030605045.1 Dehalococcoidia bacterium | reverse complement strand
GGGTTGTAATAGGTCATAAACACTAGGGGAGTAGCTATCTTCTGGTGTAGCTGTTTGGCTACTTCCAAGCATACCTGTGGTGTAATACCCTGCTGAAGTGCCCGGTAGCTTGCCTTTTGAATAGTGGCACCATCAGCTAATGGGTCGGAAAAGGGAAGCCCTAACTCAATAATATCGCAACCATTGTTGGCTAAGGTGACGGCTGCCCTTTGGGTTGTTTCTACATTGGGATAACCCACCGTAAGATAGGCAATCAGTGCTTTATAATCTGGTTGGAAAACAGAAGTGATACAGCTCATAACTCCATCCCTATTGCTTTGATAACCGTTTCCAGGTCTTTATCACCGCGCCCGGAGAGATTAACCACGACTAATTTCTCTGGCGGCAACTCGGCGGCTAGTTTCGCGGCATAATAGATAGCATGGGCTGGTTCCAGTGACGGAGTTATACCCTCGGTCTGGCATAAGAGTTTGAAACCTTCCAATGCCTGGGTATCAGTAACCGCAACGTAAGTGGCACGACCGATGTCTTTGTAGTAGCTATGTTCCGGTCCCACTCCAGGATAGTCCAGCCCGGGGGCAATACTATGGGTTGTCTGTATTTGACCGTTATTGTCCGCGAGCAGATATGACTTAGTCCCGTGCAGGATACCAGCCTTACCGACGGCGAGTGGGGCAGCATGCTGCTTGGTCTCCAGACCTCGTCCAGCGGCCTCAACACCAATGAATTTGACCTGTCTTTCGTTGAAGAAGGGATGGAACAGTCCGATACTGTTACTGCCACCACCGACACAAGCGATTAAGTAGTCAGGTAAGCGCTGATATGTGGTCAGAACCTGCTCTTTGGTTTCCTCCCCGATTATCGACTGGAAGTCGCGTACTATCATCGGATAGGGATGGGGACCGACGACGGAACCAAGCAGGTAGTAGGTGTCACGGACATTACTCACCCAGTCTCGAATGGCTTCATTGATGGCATCTTTTAGTGTCTGGCTGCCTGAAGATACTGTGCGCACTTCAGCCTCCATTAGCTTCATGCGGTGCACATTGGGCGATTGGCGGCGTATATCCTCTTCCCCCATATAGACGATGCAACTCAGACCGAGCATGGTACAAGCTGCCGCCACGGCTACTCCGTGTTGACCAGCACCGGTCTCAGCAATTACTCTCCTTTTGCCCATACGCTTGGCCAGCAGCCCCTGTCCCACGGCGTTATTAATCTTGTGCGCTCCGGTATGGGCCAGGTCTTCTCGTTTCAGCAGAATGGTCGCCCCACCGATTTTGGTGGACAATTGCCGGGCAGGATAAAGTGGCGTGGGTCGGCCGATGTATTCACGGCATAACTGCTGGAATTGCTGTTGGAAATCGGCATCGGCAATAGCTTTGGCATAAGCTGACTCAAGCTCGCTAAGCGCTGTCATTAGTGTTTCGGGGACAAACTTACCACCGTACTCCCCGAAGTAACCACGGGAATCAGGCCTATCTCTGGTTAGCATCAATCCTCCTTACTGCTTCAATGAACGCTCTGATTCTAGCAACATGTTTGACTCCGTCTACTTCCACGCCTGAGGAAGTATCCACTCCCCAGGGTGCTACCATTCTTATTGCCCTAGCGACATTCTCTGGGGTAAGACCACCAGCGATAATCACTGGAAAATGTTCGGCTACCTGCCGGGCTAGACTCCAGTTAAAGGTCATTCCCGTCCCTCCAAACTTCCCCTTAACCCGGGAGTCAAGGAGGTAAACATGTTTTTGGTGGGCAAGGACACTTGCCCCGTTAGCCAAGACCTCGCGGATTTCCTGGAGGCTTTGCCGTCGGTTTACCCGAACTGCTTTAATCAAGGGCTTGTTAATCTCACAGCAATACTCCCAGGGCTCGTCGCCACTTAACTGAACCCGGTCCAGATGGCAGTCATCGGCGATTTTGTTTACCTCTGTGGCGGGCATATTGACAAAAACGCCGACTATTTCAGTAGCATGGCCGCTTTGCTTCACCGCCGCGGCTATCTTTGCTGCCTGTACCGGAGTCACCTGTCGTTGGCTGGGAGCAAAAATTAGCCCGATAAAGTCAGCCCCAGCTTCGGCAGCGGCTAAAGCGTGGATTTTTTGCCTAATACCACAAATCTTGACACGGGTCATAAGATTAACTCCTTTATCTTGGCCGGGATATCATCAGCGGTGACCAGAGCCTCGCCTACCAGCACGGTATTTACACCCCACTTCTTTAGTTTTTCTACATCGCTCCGATTGCTGATACCACTTTCACTGACCACGATTCTATCCTTGGGGATTAGAGGCCGCAGTCGGCGAGTGGTGTTGATATCAACTTTGAAGGTATCAAGGTTCCGGTTATTGATGCCAATAATTTTGGCACTGCTGCTAAGTGCTCTTTCAACCTCATCTTCATTGTGAACCTCAACGAGACAGCTTAAACCGAGGTTACGGCTCAGTGACAGCAGTTCTTCAAGCTGCTCCTGACTCAAGATAGCCACGATTAGTAGCAGGGCATCAGCACCGTAGGCACGGGACTCATACACCTGATACTGTTCAAGGATAAAATCCTTCCTCAGCAAAGGAAGCCCTACTTCTTCTCTAATCGCGGCTAGGTGGTCAAGGTTGCCTTTGAAGTAATTCACCTCAGTTAGCACGGAAATAGCCGCAGCACCACCGTTGGCATAGGTTTTGGCCAGTGCCACCGGGTTGAAATTGGGACAGAGAATACCTCGCGATGGTGAGGCTCGTTTCACCTCGGCAATCAACCGGATTCCATTACCACTAAGGGCAGAGGCAAAATCAAGTGGCGCCTTTCGCTGAGCAATACGTTCCTTTAAGGTGGAGATAGATAACCTTCTCTTCCTCTGCGCAATTTCTTCTCTTTTTTCGGCAATAATTTTATTCAGCATGACACTCTATCCCAAACTCTGACTGAGCCTCACCAGACCTTCAAGTTTTTCTCGGGCTTGACCGCTATCAATCGCTTCTTCGGCAAGGTGAGCTCCCTCCTTCAGGTCTGAGGCTCGGTTGCCGGCAAGCAAGACAGCGGCAGTATTCATCACCACCACATCTCGCCGTGGACCTCTCTCGCCATCCAAGATGCGGCGCAGCATCTTGGCATTTTCTTCCGGCGTTCCTCCCTTAATGTCGGCTAGACTGGCCTGTTTAAAACCAAAATATTGCGGAGAAATTTTATATGGAGGCGATACTTTATCTTCATTAACCTCCCATACTAGTGATTGACCGCAGATTGAGATTTCATCCATGCCATCTAGGCTGTGCACCACCAGGGAGTGCTTGGTGCCCAGACGATGGAGGACAGCCGCAATTTTACTGCCCAGCTCCTCGCTGGGCACGCCGATTACCTGAGACTCGGCTCGGGCGGGGTTGGTCAGGGGGCCGAGAATATTAAAGACGGTGCGGATACCAATCTCACGACGGGGAGCCGCGGCATGCTTCATTGCCGGGTGGAAGAGGGGAGCAAACATGAAACCGATGCCAATTTTCTCCAGACACTCAGCCACTGCCTCAGCGCCAAGATCAATTTTGACGCCCAGAGCTTCAAGGACATCAGCACTGCCGCAATGACTGGTCATGGCCCGGTTGCCGTGTTTGGCTACCTTGAGACCGGCACCAGCAGCCACAAATGCAGCCGCAGTGGAAATATTGATGCTGGCGCAGTTATCCCCGCCAGTGCCACAGGTATCAACTACTGGTGGAGTGACCGCTACCGGGACTGCCTTAGCCCGCATGACGCTGGCCAGTCCAGCAATCTCATCCACTGTCTCCCCTTTAATGCGCAGCGCAGTGACCAAGGCGGCAATTTGAGCCGGGGTTGCTTCCCCACTCATTATCTCCTCCATTGCCCCGGTGGCTTGCTCAAAACTAAGTGAACTGCCTGAGACTACAGTTTCAATAGCTTCCTTTATCATGGCTCTTCCCTTTCCCTATAAAATTTTTCAGTAAATCCTTCCCCACCTCGGTCCTGATTGATTCGGGGTGGAACTGGACGCCTTCCACCGGGAACCTACGGTGGCGCAGTCCCATGATTAAACCCTTTTCCGTCCAGGCACTAACCTCAAGGCAATCAGGTAAGCTATCACGCATTACAGCCAACGAATGATAGCGGATGGCAGGGAAGGGGTTGGGTAGCCTGCTGAAGAGTCCTTTGCCATCATGGTGAATAAACGAGGATTTGCCATGCTTGATTTCACCAGCGTGGTTAACTTTAGCTCCGTAACTGTAGCCGATGCACTGGTGCCCCAGGCAGACCCCCAGTATCGGGAGACGGGCACCAAAGTGGCGGATAACCTCGTTGGAGATGCCGGCTTGCTCTGGAGTACCCGGGCCAGGAGAGATAACAATGCGCTCCGGCGAGAGCTTCTCCATCTCGTCAAGACTCATCTTATCATTTCTGACCACTGTTACCTCTTCCCCCAGTTCGCTCAGGTACTGGAAGAGGTTGTAGGTAAAGCTATCATAATTATCGATTAACAGGAGCATGGTTAGCCTCCGCCTGTTTGATTGCCGCCAGTAACGCCTGGGCTTTGTATAAACTTTCCTGATACTCTTTCTCGGGAATACTATCGGCAACGATGCCGCCACCGGCCTGAACATAGGCAGTGCCATCCTTGATAACTATGGTGCGGATAGCGATGGCCGTATCTAAATTCCCGGAAAAGTCAAAGTAGCCTACCGCCCCGGCATAAGGTCCCCTTTTATCCGGTTCAAGTTCGGCGATGATTTCCATCGCCCGAATCTTGGGAGCACCGGAAACGGTACCAGCTGGGAAGCAGGCACGCATGGCGTCAAACTGGGAAAGGCCGGCTCTTAACTTGCCCTGAACATGAGATACCAGGTGCATGACGTGGGAGTAGCGCTCAATATCCATAAACTGGGTAACCGTAACGGTACCGGGCTCGCTGATTCGGCCGATGTCGTTACGGCCCAGGTCTACCAGCATGAGGTGCTCGGCGCATTCCTTCTCATCATTCCTGAGTTCCTTTTCCAGGGCCATATCACGGGCAGTATCCTTGCTGCGGGGACGGGTGCCCGCGATGGGGTGGTTGGAGACAATGCCATCCTCTACTCTGACCAGAAGTTCCGGGGAAGCTCCCACAATGTAGTAATCGCCTAGGTGGAGGTAGTACATATATGGGGAGGGATTAATCGAGCGTAATGCCCGGTAAATGGCAAAGGGGCTGGCCTCAGTGCGTTTGGCCAATCGCTGCGACAGAACGGCCTGGATTATGTCGCCGTCGTAGATGTAGCCCTTGGTTCGGGACACGATGGCTTCGAATTCGGCTTGAGAAAGGTTGGACGATATCGGAAATTCGGCAGAAACTATGGGTGAAACCTCATTAGGAATTGGCTGCCTCAGTCTATCCACTAGACTATCAATCTTACTGGTTGCCTCAAGATATGCCTTATCAACATCACCATCAAGGTGAGCGTGAGCGACGACTTTAATTTTGTGGGTGAGGTGGTCAAAAACGAGGAGCGTATCCGCCAGCATCAGTATGGACTCAGGCAGACCGAGTGGGTCGTGCTCAGGGGAGGGCAATCTTTCAAAGTAGCCGGCCACTTCATAGCTGAGATAACCGACCGTCCCGCCGTGGAAGCGGGGCAAGCCAGCAATTGGCACCAGTTGATAGTGCTGAAACTCCTTCTCTATCAGAAGTAAAGGGTCAATCTGATTTTCACTACCTGTCTTCAGGATAAGGGAAGGCTCAGTACCGATGAAACTATAGCGGGCTAAGCGCTCGCCGCCTTCAACGCTCTCCAGAAGAAAGGAGTAATTGCCACGAGCTATCTTGAGGTAAGCCGATACCGGTGTTTCCAGGTCTGCCATCATCTCATGGTAGACCGGTACCAGATTGCCGTATTTCTTTAATTGTCGAACCTCATCTAGTGGCGGATAATACATATCATCTCCTTGCCTGGTATAAAAAAACCTCTCGCCCCTTCAAGGGGCGAGAGGTTTACTTCGCGGTGCCACCCTTCTTGGTCATCTGGTTAAATAAAAGTAGCTGACCATCTCTATCAGGTACGGAGGCTTTAATCTATCACCTCGATACCCTGGGCTCTGATAACGCTTCCCCTGCGTCAAAATCTACTTGTTTGTCAGCCTGACAACTTTCGGTTTGCGGCTCCCAAGTCCATTCAACTTCAGCGCTGGCATCGGCTCACACCTTACCCGACTCTCTGAGCCTCGCTTTGAAGCCTACGAGACTTGTTCACAGCCTTTGCTATATTTGTGGCAGTTTAACATTATATTGGTCAGTTTGTCAAGCAATAAATGGAGAGAGAGCTAAAAGGTCAGCTCCTCCTAGACTGAGCTGGGCCAAGCTGTTAAACAGCCCGCTATAAAGTGTTATACTTAATGCATTAAAACTGACAGATTTGAGAAAGGTGAGGCTATGGAAAAAACAATGCCGGTAGATGATGGGGCGGAAGCATTCGTCGAGTTGCTCAATGCTAATGGTGTGGAGTATATCTTTCTCAATCCGGGGACGGATACCTTTCCGATTCAAGAAGCCTTGTCCAAGTTTAAAGCGCTGGGCAAACGTACTCCGGAAGTGATACTTAGCCTCCATGAGTCGGTAGCTATGGCAGCGGCTCACGGACACTTTATGCTCTCGGGACGGCCTCAGGTGGTTCTGGTACATGTCGATGTAGGTACCCAGCAGGTGGGAGGTGCTTTACATAATGCTCAGCGTGGGCGAATCGGTGTCATTTTCTGTGCTGGACGAGCTCCTTGGACCTTTGAGCAAAATAAGCCAGGTGAGCGTTTCCTGAACATCCACTGGCTTCAGGAGCAGCTTGATCAAGCCGGTATAGTGCGCGGTTACGTTAAATGGGAGTATGAGTTACGCACTAATGAAAATATGCACCAGGTGGTACAGCGAGCCTTTCAAATTGCCTCTACCGAACCCTGTGGCCCGGTCTATCTTACTTTACCTACGGAGTTACTTATGGAGAAAATGAAAAGGGTACCTGTTCCAACGGTAGCCAGGCATGCCGCACCATCAACCCCACAAGCTGATACTGCCCTGCTGACTGAAGCCGCGACGATGCTAATTCAGGCCGAGATGCCTCTCATCATCACTGGTGACCCGGGCAAACATCCGCAATCGGTGGCATCATTAGCGGCCTTGGCCGAGACTTTGGGTGCCCGAGTGATTACCTCTCCGGTAAGGATGAACTTTCCGACGGCACACCCTCTTTGCGGTGGCAGTGATCCTAATCCCTACTTAAAAGATGCCGATGTCCTGCTACTGATTGATTGTGATGTGCCCTATGTCCCGGCCCAAGCCAGACCTAGACCTGAGGCTAAGATTATCCACCTTAGTCTTGACCCGGTAAAACAAGATGTACCGATGTGGGTCTTTCCGGCAGATATTCTCATTGCGGCTGACTCCAGTAAAGCCATCCCAGTCCTGAGTGAGATGATTCGCCAAAAGGTAACTCCGGAACAGCGGACTCGCTGCCAAACTCGTTTTAAGCAGCTCCAAAGTGAACATCAGCAATTACGCGATGGGTGGCATCGTTCGGCGATAACCAAAGCGAAGCAGAAGCCAATCTCTCCTGAATGGCTTTGCCACTGTATTGATGAGGTAATCGATGAGGACATTATCCTCTTAAACGAAGCCGTTACCAATGCTCCCTTTGTAACGCGCTTAATCCACCGCACTAAGCCCGGCACCTTATTTAGTAGTGGGGGCACTAGTTTGGGATGGGGACTTGGCGCGGCATTAGGTGCCAAGCTGGCGGCTCCAGATAAGACCGTGGTAACTTTGGTGGGTGATGGTAGTTTCATCTTCGGTTGCCCCATTCCGACTCTCTGGGCAGCTAACGTTTATCAGGCTCCCTTTTTGGTAATCATCTTTGACAATCAGCAGTACCAGGCGCC
>JAUWBK010000106.1 GCA_030605045.1 Dehalococcoidia bacterium | reverse complement strand
TACCTCGACATATTTGGAGAGATGGTGTGGGATGGAGGCGCTAATGCCTATAATTACACCATCACCATCACCTGGCAGGCTGATCCGGGATCACCCCCTATAAAATTAGCAGAGGTTGGGGCGAGAATTCCCATCGGCTATAGTTATCAATCAGGGTCGGCGGCTGGCTTTGAGGAGAACCTGTCTACTGATGAGCCAGATGAGACTTTAGATGCGCTTGGGGCTTACCTGCTCAACTGGGTATGTGAGTCACCCCGCCCCGCGGTTTCCGAAAATGTTACAGTGAAAACCCAAACTTTCTACATCACCGGAGAAGGCAGCCAGGAAGGTCATTATGCCTGGGTAGTAGCAGCCGAAGGTGATATTGGAGCCGTAGGTGAAATTACGGGCACATTCTATGAAATTACGGCGACAGCCACACACCCCGGAAATGGTGAAACGACCGCTAGAATAGTGGCTTATGTTATGATAGAAGAAGAAGGGATAATACATATCCTCTCGTGGCAGATAGCAAACTAGTCAGGCATATCAGGGAGTAGGCGTTAACATTGAAACTAACTAAAACAAGCTGGCTAATTATAATCGTTGGTGTCTTTATCATTATCCTGGCTGGTCTGGGCATAGTTCGTTCCCAGCAGGTTAATGAGCAAAGTGAGCTGAGTGAGAAACTTGCCGTGGCTCAGGCGAAGTTGATGGGGATTCAACTGGAACAGCTCTCTCACCGCCAGGAAGAACTGGAGCAACAGTTAAGTGAAACGGCTTCACAATCGAAAACGGGCAGGACGATACTTTCTCAGCCAATCGGGAGCATTACTATCAGCGATATCGTGTTTGATATTGCTGAAGCTAATAATGTGGAGATAACTGAGATTAGTTCATCGGGCATGGCGCAGAAAGAGCTAGAAGGGGTTCCCTGCTTAGCTTTGCCACTTACCGCCAAGGTTGAGGGAGAGGTAACTGACCTCGTTAGTTTTATCACCCAGCTGAATGAGGACCTGGCCACTGGTGCGGTTCAGTCACTAACAATAAATATTCCAGAAACGACCGATAAGAAGGCATCGGCGAGTATCCAACTGGTTGTTTACGCTTATCAAGGTAGCTAGCTATGGCAAAGAAAACGGTTACTTTATATATTGATGATAGCAGCATCCGGCTACTGTTGGCCCAGGGCAAACAGATTAAAAAATGGGCTGACTTGCCCTTGGAGCCAGGCTTAGTCAAGAATGGGGTTGTCCATAAAGAGGCCGAGGTTGCCGCCAAAATTAAGCAACTCTTTCAGGTCCGGAAGATAAAGACGAAGAAGGTCAACATTGGTATCAGTGGACTGCATTGTTTATCTCGACCAATTATGCTACCCCAGTTACCTAAAGTGATGCTGGACGAAGCGGTAAGGCGGGAAGCGAAAAGAATGCTACCGGTGCCTCCAGAAAAGCTTTATCTTTCCTGGCAGTCCCTACCCGCCCCGGAGGGGAAAAGTCATGTCTTCCTCGTGGCGATACTGCGTAAGGCAGCTGATGCCCTGTTCAAAATGCTGCGTCGGGCAGGATTCAAGCCAGACCTTATGGACTTAAAACCCCTGCTCTTAGCCAAAGTGGTAAAGGAAGCGACAGCAATAATTGTCGATGTTCAGCCAACTGAATTTGACATCGTGATTATGGCCGATGGGATCCCCCAGCCCGTCCGCACCGTACCCCTTCCCGGTGAAGCACTATCTTGGCAAGAGAAGCTGCCAATGATCAGAAATGAACTTAGTCGAACTATCGAATTCTACGATTCCAATAACCCAGAAGAGCGCCTTGACCCCGACGTGCCAATATACGTTTCTGGAGAACTGGCTAACGAATCAGGGCTATGGCAATCCTTATCCGAGGAGCTTGGACACCCTGTTTTGCCACTGCCCTCACCATTGGAATGCCCGGCGGGATTAGACCCAAATCGTTACTTAGTCAACATCGGCTTGGTGCTGAAGAAAATCTCACCGGACAATGAGTCCGGACTTTCCGTCACCAGTTTAAACGTTCTACCCACTGTTTACCGACCGGAACCGATTTCTTTAACCAGAATCCTGGTGGTGCCCGGTGCTGTCATTGCCATTAGTTTCGTCTTCCTTCTCGCAGCGCTCATTCAAAATACTTCTGCCGACATTGCCGCAATACGTGGTCGATTGGATACTACTGACCAGCTCCTTCAGCAAAAACTAGCGCAGAAGCAACTACTTGCGGGAAAGATTGCCGAGCTGGAGAAGAAAATTACTGAGACAGAGACCTCGGGCGGTAATTTCGCCGCCGCCGTGTCTAGCCTGGAAAAGCAGACTAACGTGGTTAACGGTGATTTAGAAGTAACCGTAAACAGCTTACCTAGTTCCATAAGTCTAAATAATGTCAATCATACTAGCAGCAGCTTGACCATAAAAGGCAGAGCCCCCAGTGAAGAAGAGGTCTTATCATACCTTAGAGAATTCGAGAAAAGCGGCCGGTTTTCTGATATTACCATCACCAGCATGAGGAGAGTTGAAGGCGCAAGCATGGATTTCATCTTAGTTCTTGGTGTGGGAGAATAAGCTATTGGATATTTTTTCAATGGTGCACTTAGCAGCCAGCAAAGGTGCCTCTGACCTGCACTTAGTTGCAGACAGTCCACCGATATTTCGGATTAACGGTTTACTTCAGCCAATAAACGAGATGCCACCGCTAACACCCGAGGATATAGACCAAGCTTTTATCCAGATAACTTCGGATAAGGAAAGGGCTGACTTCCATCATTCCCTGGAGCTGGACTTTGGCTATACCATCCCTGATGTCGGTCGGCTTCGCTGCAATGCAGCCAAGCAGCGTGGAACGATTAGCTTTACCATCCGACTGATACCACTGGTCATCCCCACTCTTGACGAATTGGGGTTGCCCGCCGTATGTAAAGAGCTCGTTCTTAAACCTCGGGGGCTGGTGGTGGTTAGTGGCCCCAGCGGTTGTGGTAAATCAACCACACTGGCCGCTATGATTAGCTACTTGAACAGTATGGAAAGTCGCAGTGTGATCACCATTGAAGACCCTATCGAATATCTCTATTCTAACGACAAGTGCACGATAACCCAGCGGGAACTTGGCAATGATACCTTGTCTTTTGCCGAGGCACTAAAGCATATCTTAAGGCAAGACCCGGATGTTATTTTAGTCGGTGAGATGAGGGATCCGGAGACAGCCGCGGCGGTGCTTACCGTGGCTGAAACTGGGCACCTAGTTTTAACCACTGGCCATGCCACGAGTGCCCCACAGGCGGTGGAACGAATAATCGACCTTTTTCCCCCGTATGAGCGTCATTTAGCGCAGACACGGCTGGCATCCCTCCTCAACGGCATTCTGTGCCAGGCACTTATCCCTAGAGCTAATGGCTCAGGAAGGGTGGCCGCGGTTGAGGTTATGTTGGCTAGTGCCGCGGTCAGAAATACCATCAGAGAGGGCAAAATTCATCAATTGCCCAATTCCATTATTACTCACGCGCGAGCCGGAATGATTCTCCTTGACCATGCACTAATCAACCTATACCGTAAAGGGGTAATCAGCCGCGACGATCTGTTTGCTTTCTGTAACGACCCGGATGAAGTGACCAAGCGCACCGCTAAAGTTGAGGTGACGTAGTACAGACCCGGTCTCCTGCCAATTCCCCCAAATTCTAAATTAGGAAACAATCTCTGAGCCTCGCCCTTGACTAGCTAATCAAAAACACTCAAAATACGGCGGAATGGAAGTTGCGTTAACGGTTATCTTTGCCTTATTCGGTACTGCTGTTGGCAGTTTCCTCAATGTTTGCATCGACCGTTTACCGGTTGGCAAGTCACTGCTCTATCCGCCATCTCATTGCGATGCCTGTCAACATCGCCTAGCGCCAAAGGACCTGATACCGGTGTTTAGCTATTTATGGCTGCGCCGTCGTTGTCGTTACTGTCAGGCCCCTATTCCCTCCCGCCCTTTTTGGGTAGAACTAGGCACTGGCTTCCTGTTTGCCCTTCTCTACTGGCATTTCGGGCTTAGTGTTGAGCTTGCCGTTACCGTTTTTTACGGCAGCCTGTTTCTTGTGCTCGGGGTTATTGACCTTGAACACCGGCTTATATTGGACAAAATAACTTTTCCAGCGATAGCGGTGGCTCTAATTATCGACGTCTTCCTGCCCCCGCCGGGAATTATTGATTTCTCACTACCCTGGCCTTTGGTAGGAATTGTCAATGGTGTTATGGGTGGAGCTATTGGATTCGTTTTGTTTTTAGTAATTTACCTTATTACTCTTTTTATCTACAAACAAGAGGGAATAGGGCAGGGAGATATTAAATTAGCGGGTTTAATCGGGCTGGTTACCGGCTCACGGCTGGTACTGGTCGCCTTGCTGACGGGAATAATTCTCGGTGGGCTGGTAGCTGTGATTCTCCTCTTGCTGAAAATAAAGAAACGGAAAGAGCCTATCCCCTTTGGTCCTTT